>JAOTST010000345.1 GCA_029864785.1 Chromatiales bacterium
GTCACGCGAAAGCTCAGAAGCACGTAGATAACCCTCAACCTGGTCAGCTAGAGCAATTACTGCACCACGTGCATCAACTTCTGTAACTGTACCTGTAACAAAGCTACCCTTCTGGTTCTCAGCAACATACATTGAGAAAGGATCTTGATCCATCTGCTTGATACCAAGAGAGATACGCTCACGCTCAGGGTCAATCGCTAGAATAACCGCCTCAAGCTCGTCCCCTTTGTTAAAGTCACGAACAGCCTCTTCGCCTTGCTCTTGATCATTCCAAGAGAGATCAGAGAGGTGGATTAGGCCATCGATACCGCCATCAAGGCCGATGAAGACACCAAAGTCGGTGATCGACTTGATGTTACCGCTAACCTTGTCACCCTTCTTATGGGTCGCTGCAAACTCTTCCCATGGATTAGTAATACACTGCTTCATGCCAAGAGAGATACGACGGCGCTCTGGATCAATATCGAGAACAACAACTTCGGTCTCCAGACCCACTTGAACAACCTTTGATGGGTGGATGTTTTTGTTAGTCCAATCCATCTCAGAGACGTGAACCAGACCTTCAACACCATCTTCGATCTCAACAAAGCAACCGTAGTCGGTCAGATTTGTTACGTGACCGAAGAGACGAGTACCCTCTGGGTAACGGCGTGCGATATCTGCCCATGGATCTTCACCCATCTGCTTCAGGCCGAGAGATACACGGTTGCGCTCACGATCGAACTTAAGGATTTTGACGTCAATCTCATCGCCAACATTAACCACTTCACTAGGATGCTTAACACGCTTCCAAGCCATATCGGTAATGTGTAGCAGACCATCAATACCACCAAGGTCAACAAATGCACCATAGTCGGTCAGGTTTTTGACAACACCCTTAACAACTTTTCCATCTTCAAGGCTTGCAAGAAGCTCTTCACGCTCTTCACTATTTTCAGTCTCAACAACTGCACGACGCGAAACAACGACGTTATTGCGCTTCTGATCCAGCTTAATGAGTTTAAATTCAAGATCCTTACCTTCAAGGTAAGCGGTATCACGAACAGGACGTACATCAACCAGTGAACCTGGCAGGAATGCACGTACATCGCCCAGCTCAACGGTGAATCCACCCTTAACCTTATCAATAATACGACCGGTAACAATCTCTTCAGCTTCGTGAGCTTTTTCCAGGCGAATCCACATCTCTGCACGCTTCGCTTTTTCACGTGACAGGCGGGTTGCACCAAAACCATCTTCAACGGCCTCGAGAGAAACATCGACTTCATCGCCAACGTTAACTTCAATCTCGCCAGCGTCATTTAGAAACTGTTCAGTAGGAATAACACCTTCAGATTTAAGACCTGCATTAACAACCACAACTTCAGGACTGACAGAAACAACTGTACCAGTCACAATGCTGCCGGGTTTCATCTGGGTGTTTTTTATACTCTCTTCAAAGAGTTCGGAAAAGCTCTCGCTCATTAGTAAGTAACCAAAAATAGTATTGCGCCACCAGTATTACCGTTGCAGTAAAACGGATGGGTTAATGTAAATAAAAAGTAGAATTATCTTCTACAACCAAATTTTAGCGAATAACAGATTGAACCTTCTCAACCATCTGTTGAAACACCTTATCAATACTCATTGAACTGGTATCTACAACAACTGCATCATCCGCTGGCTTGAGAGGTGAAGCAGCACGATTACTATCTCGTTCATCGCGCTCACGAATCTCCTCAGCAAGACTCACCACACTAACACATAACCCTTTTTCTTTCAACTGGTTATAGCGCCTTTCCGCACGAACCTCTGGCGAAGCTGTCAGATAAAACTTCAACGGTGCTTTTGGAAATACAGTTGTCCCCATGTCACGACCATCGGCAACCAATCCAGATTCTGTAGCAAAGTCGCGTTGCCTCTGTAGCAGGGCGTCACGTACCGCTGGTAGCACAGCAACAATGGAGGCGTTATTACCCGCCGTTTCGGTGCGAATATCTCCAGAAATATCCTGTCCAGAGAGCTCCACCTTTACCCCACCATCAGCTGAACGGAATATTACATCCAAATTTCGGGCAATATCTGCAACAGCGGCCTCATCTTCCAGCCCAACCCCCTTTTCAGTCGCAGCAAATGCAGTGATTCGGTAGAGCGCACCACTATCGAGAAGATGCCACCCCAACTTATCGGCAAGCATTTGACTCATGGTTCCTTTGCCTACACCACTAGGTCCATCGACAGTAATGACCATACTCATGAATTCACCTCGATATTTAGACCACTGCTTTTGGCCAACTCAATAAAATTGGGGAAAGAGGTCGCCACATTGGCACAATTTTTAATCGTGATCGGCGCACTGGCACGTAGAGCAGCCATCGCAAAGGACATCGCAATGCGGTGGTCACCGTGCGAATCGACAGCTCCTCCGTCGTAGAGGGCACCTTGATGCTCTCCCCTGCCCTGGATCACCATACCATCACGGGTCGGCTTGGCATCAATACCTAAAATAGCCATCCCGTCAGCCATCACCTG
>JAOTST010000346.1 GCA_029864785.1 Chromatiales bacterium
TTCGCCGAGCTATTATTGGCGAAGGATGACGCATCAAAATTGCCTGCTTGAGTGAATATAACTCTGCGAACAAGCCGCTCAATCACCCAGCGACGCAGATGAGGGATCAACATCAAAAAACCGATGGTGTCGGTAAAAAAACCGGGAGTCAGTAGCAGAGCGCCACAAAGCAGCAAAATGACCCCTTCCAGCATCACTGTTGTGGGCAGCTCACCCTGTTGTACCGAATTTTGCAGGCGTGTCAGAGTAGCGATTCCTTGCTGCCGAAGTAGCTGCACACCGACAACCGCCGTCCCAATCACCAGAAAAATGGTGGGCAACGCGCCGATAATGCCACCTACAGTAATCAGTAGGTAGATCTCAACAGCAGGAACGAGAATAAAGATCAATAACAGCAGTTTAAACACTAGAAGCTTCTCAATTATTGGAACGCGAGATTAAGGATTCCCCCAATAGACTCTATGAGGATAGGCAGATAGTATAACCAAAAATTTACAGTGCCTCTGTTTTATATGAATAAGGTGTGTGCCACTTGAAGCTCGTCCACCTGTGAACTTATGCAGTAGAGCTCGGTCACAATATTACGGTTGTACAGATAATTATTTAAAATAAATATAAAAATTGAGAACAGCATCTGCTATGAAAATTAAATTATTCGCACTCCTCTCCTTTCTATTTCTTGTCCCTTTTTATGCACATGCAGAGATTAATGAGGACGATCTGCTACCGCCGGAAGAGGCATTTGCTCTAACCGCTAGCAGTCTGGATAAACAGACCATCAAGGCCGAGTGGAATATTGCCGATGGCTACTATCTCTATCGAAGTAAATTCAAGGTCATCAGTAACACCCCGGGAGTGACCCTTGGCGAACCACAATTTCCCAAAGGAAAGATAAAGCAGGATGAGTTCTTTGGAGCAGTTGAGATCTATCACGGCAAAATAACGGCCACAATTCCTGTTTTAGGCACTATTCCCAAAGATGGCAAGATCTCCTTCACAGCAACCAGTCAGGGCTGTGCCGATATGGGCGTCTGTTACCCCCCTTTTTCAGAAAATCGTGACGTCACCCTGACATCCATCACTTCAAAACTTAAATCATCTATTGGTAACCTCTCATCCTTCATCAGTAATTTGGGTGGGGGTGATGAAGATAAAATTCTTGAGCCCGATGAAGCCTTTCGTTTGAATGCCACCGTTGTTGACGGCGAAACAGTGAAATTACGTTGGGAAATTACCCCAAAATACTACCTCTATCGTAACAAGTTTGAATTTTCCATTGATGCCAAAAATGTCTCTTTAGGAAGTTATGAGTTACCCCAAGGCGAAGAGAAGAACGATGAGTTCTTCGGAAAATTACAGGTCTTTCATAACGAGATGGAGACCCTTATTCCGCTCGTTCGCACCACTACCGAAGCGACATCCGTAAACCTGAAGGTCACCTATCAGGGGTGTGCCGAGGCAGGTATCTGCTATCCCCCTATCAAGAAATCTCTGCAACTCTCACTACCGGCGATTGAAGCAATTACAACGGCAACCACTCCCGAATCTAAAACAGAGATCGCGAGTGGAACTAAAGCAGGAGAATTCATTTCAGAGCAAGATAGCCTTGCAGCATCACTTGCAGGGGGCAGCACCCTTGCCACCATCGCGCTCTTTTTTGGAATGGGTCTACTGCTTACCTTCACGCCGTGTGTCTTCCCGATGATTCCCATCCTATCGAGTATTATCGCTGGACAGGGAGAGACCATCACAACCCGCCGCGCCTTCTCGCTGTCACTGGCCTATGTACTGGCAATGGCACTCACCTATACCGTTGTCGGTGTCGTTGCAGGCCTCTCTGGTGCCAACCTACAGGTCTTCTTCCAAGATCCAATTATCCTGTCGATCTTTGCTGTTGTCTTTCTACTGCTATCTCTCTCGATGTTCGGCTTCTATGAGCTGCAACTCCCCAGCAGCTGGCAGGGAAAACTCTCTGAGATCAGTAACAGTCAGCAGGGAGGCACTCTCACCGGCACAGCCATTATGGGTTTTCTATCAGCACTGATTGTTGGTCCTTGTGTTACTGCACCGCTGATTGGCGCACTGATCTATATCAGCCAGACCGGTGATGCGGTTCTTGGCGGTCTTGCACTCTTTGCGCTCAGTATGGGCATGGGGACACCTCTCTTAATTGTCGGCACCTCCGCAGGTAAGTTGCTGCCCAAAGCCGGTGGCTGGATGGATTCGGTCAAGGCGGTCTTCGGTGTCATGCTCATCGCCGTAGCGGTATGGATGTTGGAGCGCATCCTCCCCGCATCGATCATTATGGTGATGTGGGCGATGCTGTTAATCATCCCTGCGGTCTACATGCATGCAGTTGATTCACTGCCTACAGAATCTTCCGGCTGGTCAAAACTTTGGAAAGGGATCGGTATTGTAATGCTCATTCAAGGTGTTTTGATCCTGGTTGCCGTCGCCTCGGGCGGTAGCGATCCACTGCAACCTCTAAAGGGAATTGGCGGTGGAGCTG
>JAOTST010000347.1 GCA_029864785.1 Chromatiales bacterium
CAGTTATCAGTCACATCGTCGTGGTCGTGGTATGGAGTTTGATGAGGTGCGTCCCTACAGCGCAGGTGATGATGTGCGCTCAATCGATTGGCGAGTGACGGCGCGCAGCGGCAAGGTGCACACCAAACTCTACCGAGAAGAGCGTGAACGTGCAGTGATTCTGGCTGTCGATCTAAAGCAGTCGATGCACTTCGCCACGCGTGGAGTATTCAAGTCGGTACTTGCAGCCAAGCTTGCGGCACTGATGGCGTGGCAAGCGCTTAAACAGGGCGATCGTCTTGGCGGTATGGTCTTTTCTGATGATGAGCATCTTGAGGTGCGCCCTCAGTCAGGGCGGGCGGCTGTGCTCTCATTTATGTTTCAGATGGCCAACCATAGTTCATGGCAGAGACAAGAACAGAGTGAACCTACCTCAGAGGGGATGAGTGATCTGCTTAGTCGCTTGCGACGTGTGGCACGTCCCGGATCTCAGGTCACACTGATTAGTGATTTTTTCGATCTTAAAGAGAGTGATTTTCACCATTTGCGCGAACTGGCTCGACATTGTGATCTGCGCTTTATTTCGATCTATGATCGACTTGAAGCTAAGTTACCTGATCCCGGTAACTATATGATGACGGATGGTTATAAGTGGCTTAATTTTAATACAGAAAACCGGCGAGTACGTCAGCAGTATCAAGACCGTTTTGTTGAACACCGGCGTATTCTGTTTGAGATCTGCCAGCGTTATGGCATTAGTCTTACAGAGGCAACGACTGCGGATGACCCGCTCGATCTTCTACAAAAACCATGGACGATAAGGAAGCGGTAGCCGTGGAAAATCAGCTGCCCCTTCGTGATATTCACCTGCCTTCCCCTAACAGTTGGTGGCCTCCCGCACCGGGATGGTGGATGTTACTGTTGCTATTGATTGTCGTGATGGTGCTCATTTGGTGGTTTCGAAAAAAATATCGACAACGGGCGATTATTCGATCCGCTTTGAATCAATTAAAGAATATTCATAATAGTTTTAAGCAGTCCAAAAATAGCCAACTGCTATTAAGTGAACTGTCTGAATTGACGCGGCGAGTGATGATTAGTCACTATCACCGGGAGGATGTCTCCTCATTAATAGGTGATGCATGGCTGGAACGGCTCGATCAAGAGTTGCAGAGTTATGAGTTCAGGAAGGGTATCGGTTCGGTATTGGCGCGGGGACCCTATCAACAGCAGGTGGAGTTTGATGAGGCACAGCTCATCGGTTTAGTGAAACGACTCATTATCAAGGTGTTGACGCCAGCATGGATAGGACGATGGAGGCGGGAAAATGGTTGAGATCGCCTGGCCCTGGCTGTTGCTATTTTTGCCGCTGCCGGTGGCGACCTACTGGCTATTGCCTCAATTGGAGTCAACCTCTGCGGCACTAAAAGTCCCTTTTTTAGCGCGCTTTAGTGCGCTGGGGGGAGTAAGCCAGACACAGAGTCACCCACTGTTTAAGGTGTTGATGCTAGCGCTCTGGTTGCTGTTGATATTGGCGGTAATTAGACCGCAGTGGGTGGGCGATGCCGTTGAGTTGCCTGTGACCGGTCGCGACCTGATGCTGGCAGTCGATATCTCTGGAAGTATGCAAACTGAAGATTTTCAGGTGGGTAATCGAGTAGTTGATCGCTTAACTGCGACCAAGTGGGTTGCAGGAGACTTCATCGAACGGCGAGTGGGTGATCGGGTTGGCTTAATCCTGTTCGGCAGCAATGCCTATGTACAAACCCCTCTAACCTTTGATCGCAAAACGGTACGAATGTTACTTGATGAGTCGGCCATCGGTCTAGCGGGTGTTGAGACAGCCATTGGCGATGCGATTGGGTTGATGGTTAAGCGTCTGGAAGGTGCACGAAAAAAGGGCGATAAGATTAATCCAGTGTTAATTTTACTTACCGATGGTGCCAACACCGCAGGAGCCGTTGCACCTCTTAAGGCAGCAGAACTTGCAGCGGCACGTGGGTTGAAAATTTATACCATCGGCATTGGTGCCGATGAGATGTTGGTGCAATCTCTGTTTGGTACACGTAAGGTGAACCCCTCGCGAGATCTCGATGAAAAGAGTCTGAAACAGATTGCCGAGTCGACCGGTGGACTCTATTTCCGCGCTCGGGATACGGAAGAATTTCAGGCGATCTATGCCCTTATTGATGAGATGGAACCGGTCGCACGTGAGTCATTACAGTATCGCCCCGTTGCCGAGCTCTATCAGTGGCCACTGGGTGCGGCGTTTATTTTAGGGACAATGATGTTGTTGTGGCGTTTTTGGTGGGGTAGAAGTTGATCTCACTATTTCATTTTTTGCGGCCGCACTGGTTATGGGCATTGATACCTTTCGTTGTGGTATTACTGCTCTGGTATCGACGTGAGGGAAAAAGTCGTAGCTGGCAGAATTACTGCGATGCCGAACTACTGCCATTTTTGATCGTCGGCAGTGAAGTGGGGCGCTCCTGGCAATTAATGGTCGTTGCTGGAGTCGCAGGTCTACT
>JAOTST010000348.1 GCA_029864785.1 Chromatiales bacterium
GCCTGGAACCTGCAATGGGGTTTTATCTATCTAATGCACAAATTGATGACCGCCACTGGAACGCTCTCGTTAAGCCTGCAATAAAACAGAAACTAAATAGCTATCATCCATCAAAACTCACCACGGATGCGTATGAAAGCTCTGACGGCCAGGATCATCTAGCAAAAATTCTCTACACAGATATGAAAACTTACTTGCCAGGAGGAATCCTGGTTAAAGTCGATCGTATGAGTATGGCAAACTCACTTGAAGTGCGTGCGCCAATCCTGGATAAAGAGGTTATTGAGTTTGCTGCAACACGGCCATCTAACCTCAAATTCCGTAAAGGAGAGAAAAAACATATCCTGAAAGAAGCCTTTAAGCCACTACTACCCGATGATATTTTATATCGCAAGAAAATGGGTTTCTCAGTACCACTTGCAAGCTGGTTGAGAGGTGAATTAAAAGCACTAACAGAAGATTACCTGTTTAAAAAATCTGATGGCATCCAGCAATTCTTTAATATGGATGTCGTTAAAGAGATTTGGTCTCAACATCAAAGCGAAAAAGTAGATCATGCGAATTTACTATGGAGCATGCTAATGTTTCAAATGTGGTGGTATAACTACATGCAACCTAATAACAACACGCAACAAGCATAATATAACCAATAGTTATCATCAGCGAGAATAAAATGGAAAGAATCAAGGTAGCGCACCTCACCTTTGATATGCGGATTGGCGGAACTGAACAGGTAATTAAAAACCTGATTGAAAATTCAAACCCCGATCAACTGGAAATGTCAGTCTTATGTATCGAATCACCACTCGGCCCCTTTGCTGATGATCTGATATCCAACGGCATTAGCATTACCTCTTTTACGCGCTCTCCCGGTTTCGACCAGAAATTAGTCAAACAAATTCGAAGCCACATTAAAGAACACAATATAAATATTCTTCACTGCCATCAATATACACCATGGATATATGGAGTACTTGCTGCATTCGCAACGACCACAAAAGTAGTCTTCACAGAACATGGGCGCTTTTACCCGGACTCTAGTAGCTGGAAGCGTAAACTCATCAATCCTTTTCTTCACAAGATCACTGATGCCACCACCGCTATTTCAAATGCGACGAAAGATGCCCTGGCCACCTATGAGAATTTACCAATCAAAGATATTCAGGTGATATATAACGGAATATCACCTTTAACCATTGAAAAAACAGAGGTAATACAACTCAGAAAGTCTCTCGAAATTGGTGAGAAAACACTCTGCCTAGGGACTGTCGCAAGATTAGACCCTATAAAAAACCATCCGATGATGCTTAAGGCTTTTAGTCAAGTTTTAGACAGTGGGATTGATGCAAAGCTATTGATTGTAGGTGATGGCGAGATGCGTGACGAAATTGAGAGACTAATTAAAACATTATCACTCAGCCAAAGTGTGATTATGACAGGCTATCAAACCAGGCCACACCACTACCTTGCTTTAATGGACATCTACCTACTATCGTCTTTAAGCGAAGGCACCTCTATGACGCTATTAGAGGCAATGTCAATTGGCAAACCCTGTGTCGTTACAGATGCTGGGGGTAATCCTGAAATCATCCAACAAGGCATCAATGGGCTGGTAACCCCCAACGATAACGCTGATGCCTTTGCGAGGGGCATAGAAACAATCGCAGCCGATGAGAACTCAAAAGCCAGTATGGCGAAAAGTGCTCGCGAAATTTTTGAAGATAAATTCTCAGCCACCTCAATGGTGGCTCAGTTTCAATCTCTTTATCAAAAGATTATCCAATAAGTACGGGGTCGATAAACGCTTGTGTTACTCGACACCTTCACCTTTAATCAAGAAGGGCCCTAATGCCAAGTAATGCAGGTTCCCTAGTTTAAAGGCGCGGATTGCATCATAAGGCGAGCAGACAATTGGCTCTTCATGCATATTAAAACTAGTATTGATCACAGAAGGTACGCCGGTAATTTTATGATACTCAGTTAATATCTTATAAAAACTTGGATTACTATCTTCAGAAACCAGCTGCGGCCTCGCTGTCCCATCGATATGAACAGCTGCTGGGCAACTCTCTAGCATAAAGTCTTTACAGTCAAAGGTCACCGTCATAAAGCGCGACGTGTACTCTGCACCTGTCATATTTTTGTAGCACTTATCGCGCTCTTCATAAAGGGTTGCCGGGGCGAATGGCATAAACTCGGTTCGCTGCAATTGCGTATTAAGCCATAAATTCACAGAAGGGTCTTTCGCATGATACAGAATTGAGCGGTTACCTAATGAGCGCGGGCCATACTCCATTCTGCCATGGTAACGCGCAACAATTTTTCCATCCGCCAATAACTGGGCAACACTCTTTTCAATACTCTCAGGTTTCTCAGCCTTTAACCCCTGTTTTTCAAGTTCAGCAGCCATCTCTTCTTCTGTGTATTCAGGCCCTAAATAGACATCATTCAATTTATAAGGCTGAATCGTTTTCTTAGCGGAAGCAGTCCAGAGCGCAGCGCCCA
>JAOTST010000349.1 GCA_029864785.1 Chromatiales bacterium
AATCTGTACAGGAAATATTTTATGCGTAATTATTTTCCACACTTTCTTGCAGGCAGCTACCTTCTTTTCACAATTGCACTTGGCATTGCGCCTGTTTCTCGCGAGGTGTGGGTGGCAGAAATCATACCTGTCATATTGGTATTTAGCGCTCTATTAATCACATACAGACAATTTCGCTTTAGCAACATCGCATATGCACTTCTCTTCATTTGGATATTTTGGCACACCATTGGTGGTCACTATACCTTTGCAAATGTCCCTTTTGGTTGGGTAACCGAGGCGCTGGGTTCAGAGCGAAACCACTTTGACCGTATTGGTCATTTTGTTATTGGATTCTATGCGTACGCCATGGCTGAATGGCTATTGCGAAAAGGTTACTGCGGTTTTAAATTGGCCGTTATATTTAGCCTCTTCTTTATTATGAGTGTTGCCGCTGCATATGAGATTATTGAGTGGTGGTATGCCGTCGCTGATGGCGGAGATGCCGGTATCGAATTTTTGGGTTCACAAGGTGACATATGGGATGCTCAAAAAGATATGTTGTCCGATACCCTGGGTGCCATAACATCATTGATATTGTTCTACTTTACAAGACCCGATAAGAGAACAATGGAATCATAGTAAAAATAGACGATAATCATGATCTATATCTGAGCCCCCTCTCTAATTCGATAACCAACAGACCCAAATCCAAGCGCCATCAATATTATTACCAACCAGTTACCCCAGATAATATAGGGGGTCGTTCCCTGCATTGGCTGCACCTCACCGGTAACTACCGCCTGCTCAAACTGCGGCGATCGTTTATTAATCCCCCCCTTTGGATCAATAAGCACACTAATACCGTTAGTCGTCGCTCGCAGCGCCCAACGCCCAAACTCCAGACTGCGCATCCGTGCGATCTCCAGATGTTGATGAGCCGCTAACGAATCACCATACCAGGCGTTGTTGCTGCCATTAAGTAAGATTGTCGCTTCGGGAAGTTGTGATCGCAACTCCTCGCCAAAGAGGTCTTCATAGCAGATGGTTAACGCCGCAGGAGTTCCTGCCACCATCAGTGGCGGCTGGTTTTTGGGTCCGGGAGTAAAGTGACTCATTGGCATATTGAAAAAGTCGATAACTCCGCGTAACAGAGAGTCTAGAGGCAGGTACTCTCCAAACGGCACGAGATGCTGCTTGTGGTACTGACGGCTACTGTCACCAGCAACCGCCATACTGGTGTAGTAGCGGCCATCATCTCGACGCACCGGTACGCCGAGTACAATCTCACTGCCCTGCTTGCTGGCGCGCTCACCTAGCGGTTTAAAGAACCCCTCTTCAAGGCGGTCATAAAATTGCGAAATAGCGTTCTCTGGCCACACGATCAGCGCATATTTGCCAAGTAGTGGTCGCGTCATGGAGGTATAACGATTTAAGCGCTGTTGTAGCCCTTCACGACTCCACTTGGTTTGTTGTTCAATATTACCTTGAACCAGTGCAACAGAGATTTTTTGACCTATCGGATCAGTCCACTCAACCATGGTTAAAAATTGACCTGTCCCAAACAGCAGCAGCAAGCCGATGATTGCACGACGATTGAGTAGCTTCCTACTCGACCACCACCAGACCAATAATCCGGCGGCGATAGCGACGAGCCAGTTAAGACCATAAACACCCACAATCGGAGCCCAGCCACGGAGCGGTGCATCAATCTGACTATAGCCTAAATTGAGCCACGGAAATCCCGTCAACAGCCACCCGCGTATCCACTCAACCAGACTCCAAATGAGTGGCATCAGAATGATCAGTAAAAAGCCCTGAGAAGAATTTGGGAGACGTCTTCTGAGCCATGCTATTACGAAACCTGTCAGTGCAGGGAACAGAGCAAGATAACCGACAAATAGTGCCGTAAGAAAAGCCGCCAAGGGGACAACAGCATGTCCGAAGGTATGGATCGCGACATAAACCCATGAGACCCCGACACCAAACTGCCCAATGCCAAACAACAATCCAAAGAGCAGAGCCTGTTTTGGCGTGCTATCTCGCCAGATCCAGAAGAGCAGCGCCAAGGAGAGAAAGGTAATGGGATAGAAACCAAACGGTGCAAAGGCGAGAGGCAGCAGCGCCCCGGCAACAATCGCCATTAGTGCACGCATTTTGTGGCTCGCCACCATTATTCGTTAGAGAGCGGTAGCTCCTGTTGAGGGCTCTCCACCTTTTCGACCTGAATCTGATAAATGCGCCGGGTGTTGGCTGCGGTAATAGTGAACTGGAGCCGCTCTAGCTCAATTTTGTCACCCTCTTTAGGCATTCGTCCAAAGCTGTTCATAACAACACCGCCAATTGTCACAAACTCTTCATCACTGAAGTGACTATCAAAGTGCTCATTAAAGTCATCCACCGGGGTCAGTGCACGGACACTAAAAATTCCAGAGCCCATAGCGACAATATCGTCTTCATCACTGTCAATGTCGTGCTCATCTTCAATCTCCCCAACAATCTGTTCCAGCACATCTTCGATG
>JAOTST010000066.1 GCA_029864785.1 Chromatiales bacterium
TTTTACAAAGCCCTATCTAAATTTACCCATTGTTATGGCGACTAGGATGGACAGTTTCTTTATTTCAGATATCAAGTCAGTGAAAGAACATCCGATAGGTATTGTGAAGGGATATGCGATTGCTGAATCTCTAAGAAGAGATATTAAGGGGATTAATATTGTTGATGTTGAATCGATCTCTGATGGATTGAAGCGTGTTGAAAGTGGTGAGTTGTATGGATATATCGATAATTTGATGACGATTGCCTCATCCATTCAGAAAGATTTCACGGGGGTGTTGAAAATATCATCGCGTTTAGATAAGAAAATTAATCTGGCCATTGGAACTCGCAATGATGAACCACTACTCCACGATATTTTTGAGAAGCTGGTTGCGGGTATTGATGAAGGGAGTAAGCAGGCTATTTACAATCGGTGGGTCTCTGTTACGCATGAGGTGGGAACAGACTACAGCGAAATATGGAAGATAGTGTTCATTCTTTTGCTCGCAGCGGCGGCATTTGTATATCACTATTTTAAACTTCGGGTCTATCAGGAGCATCTTGAAGAGCTAGTTGACGAGAAGGTGGCCGATTTGAAGAGGGCCAAGGAGGATGCCGAAGAGGCCAATCAGGCGAAGAGTGTCTTTTTGGCCAATATGTCGCATGAACTACGCACGCCAATGCATGCCATTCTAAGTTTTGTAAATATTAGTAAGAAGAAGATTGAAACAGCCCCTAAGGAGCAGATGAACGGTTATTTTGATCATATTGAAGTCAGTGGGAATCGGCTCCTTACGCTACTTAATGATCTGCTAGATCTGGCTAAATTGGAATCCAATAGAAGTAAATTTGATCATCAGCGAAATGAACTTAGCGCGGCACTAGAGGCAGTCGTTTCGGAACTGGAACTGTTGGCTCAGGAAAAGGGTGTCCATCTCTATGTTGAGCATTCCGTAATAAGTACAAAGGGTAATTTTGATTTTGGAAAAATACTTCAGGTCATTCGTAATTTGCTCACTAATGCGATTAAGTTTAGTGAGGCGGGCGGAAAAATCACGATGTCAATTTATGATGAAATGTTGCCAGATAAGCAGCACCCTGAAAAAATAATTCCTGCAATGGCACTGAAAGTGTCAGATGAAGGCATCGGAATACCTAAGGATGAATTAAAAGCAATATTCAAACAATTTGTTCAGTCGAGCAAAACATTTACGGGGGCTGGTGGAACGGGATTAGGGCTGGCCATCTGTAAAGAAATTATTGATGGGCATGGAGGAAAAATCTCCGCAGGGAATAACTCGAATGGCGGGGCAACATTTGTATTTGTTATTCCGCGCTAATGGATGGTTGCTGAAAGGTAATGACTATAGCTATTCTGATATCTTACTAATAATAACTCGGTTTCTTCCCATACTCTTTGCTTGATAGAGCGCTTGGTCGGCACGTCGGATAAGCGCGATGGACTCTTCCGTTTCGCTGTATTCGGAGACACCAAAACTGGCCGTCATATAGATGCTATTTTCATGAATATTTATTTGATGACTTTCAATCGCGATGCGAATCTGTTCTGCAAGATCGTAGGCTTGGGTTAAATCACAATCGGGGAGTAGCAGGATGAACTCTTCGCCACCCCAGCGACATACTGTATCGGAATGACGAACATTTTTCGCAATGGTTGCGGCAATGTGTCGAAGCACTTGGTCGCCAACGAGATGGCCGTGTTGATCATTTATTCTCTTAAAGTGATCTATATCTAGCATAATAATAGTGAGAGCAGATTTTCTGCGACGGTAATTTTTAATTGATTGCTCAAGAAGGAGTTCAAACAGTCCTCTATTGGCAACGCCGGTCAACTTATCGGTTGTTGCCATTTTCTCTAATTGTTGCTGATGTTTGTCGACCATTTTTTTGATAAAAAAGAAGACAATAGTGCTGACTAAAAGACTTAGCAGAATATTAATGAATAGCGCTTTTAGGATATGCTGATCCGATGGGTTACTCTCCTGTTCTACAATGAGATACCACTGAAATTCTGGGATAAAACGGCTATTGAGATAGACTGTGTTTCCGTTGAGTTGGTAATTGAAAGATCCATTGGCGCGGCTAAAAATCTTTTTTGCAATCGTGCTCAATCCCGGTTTTTTATAGATAGATATCTCTTCATTGATGTTACCGTGTATGGCTATTTTTCCTTGCCGGTCAACAAAATAGATATTTCGGTGAAAACGCCTCTGATAATCATCAACAAGGCTTTTGACCATATCAATGGCTAGACCCACTCCGATAACACCGATTACCTCCCGTGCATAGTTATACATACGATAATTAACAAATACAGTTGTTGAGTCACGGTCTGCTGTATCGGTATCTATATTAATTTCATAATCTTTGTCTGCGGGAAGATTGAGTGTGCGAAAGTACCATTTATCCTCCTTGGAGCCCTTTTTTATGCGTTTTAAAATCCCCGTTGAGTGGTAATAGTTGTAACTATTATTCGAGACGAAAAAGCTGGTGACGGTGTTGTATCGTTGCTGAATCTCTTTTAGATAGTGCGTCATTATTTCTGAATCATGTTCTCCAGCAATGACCCAGTCACGTACAAAGGTATCTTGTGCCATGATGGAGGCGATGAAGAGGGGTCGAAGAATGTCGTGCTGAATTTCAGAGTAGATATTGTCACTTGTGAGAGGAAGCGTGTTTTGAGATAGTTGCTCCCCTAATGATTCGCGTGCAACCCAATAGCTAATTAAACTGGCGGTTATAAAACCAGCTGCTAGAAGAGTAGTGAGAAGCCATATAAAGCGTTTTTTACTAGCAAGCACAAGTATTCCTTTACTAATGGATACGATTTTTTATAAAGGGTCTATCAAGATAGATGACTAATTTATCTCTCTATTCTAGTTCAGAATGATTTTGGATGTTTGTAAATATCTTCATTGTCTTTGGAGATATAAAGAGCTGACGGTTAAAGGGCCAAAAAGAAGAAGATGAACCGCCCGTGATAAAAATCGACCTTTAGAGTAGCTCCGTGATTCAATCCATAATCGACATAACCGGGGATAGCCGAGTCCTGATGACATTCGCTGCTGTGCTGTGGCGATTCAAAGTCTCGATCACGGTCATACCATGAGAGCAACATAAATTCTCCAATATTCTTTAGGGCTATCTTTTCAGCTAGATCCATCGCCTCTCTATAGTCATTAAGAGCGGGATCTGGAGTCATCTCAACGATGGTCACATTTGAATAATTGGATGCAATATCGCAATTTTCTCCAGCCATAATCGATTCTTCTAGCTATTGAGTGATCGGCCGCCATCGACGGTGAGGATATGGCCGGTGGTGTAGTGAGCATCGCGCAGCAGAAAGAGTACGGCATCGGCGATATTTTGTGCCTCACCCTGTCGCTTGAGGAAGGTGCGATCAAGGATGCGTTCCTTGGTGGCATTATCCATCTCATTTTCCGGCCAGAGTATAGCTCCAGGCGCGACACCGTTGACCCGTATTTCGGGCCCTAGCTCTGCCGCCATCGACTTGGTCATCATTACTAACCCTGCCTTGGCAATAGAGTAGACGGGGTGTTCGCGTAGTGGGCGTTCTGCGTGAATATCAACGATGCTAACTACAGAGCCTTGTTGCTCCCGTAAGTAGGGAGCCGCAGCCTTGGTAAGAAAGAGTGGCGCTTTAAGATTGGTACCGATAAGGTCATCCCAGCTCTCTTCGGTGATCTTCTCAACCGGTGTTGGGTAGAAGGTTGATGCATTATTAATAAGACCATCGAGTCGACCCCAAGTAGCGTGAGCACCTTCAATTAGTTGCGGTAGCCGATCAGTCTGATGTAGATCACCTTGAACCAGAGAGACTGAATTTTCGCGCAATATATTAAGCTCATCGGCTAGCGCCTCGGCACCACTGTTGGATCGGCGATAATGCAGCACGATATTGTAACCCGCTGCATGTAGCGTTTTTGCCGTTGTTGCACCGATACGGTGCGCGGCTCCCGTTATGAGGATGACTTTATTACTCAACATAAACTCCCGTTTATAATTCCATACGATTACAATAGTGTCCTTCACGATAAAAGCCAATCCATTTCATGCATCCACAATTTCAATCTCTCGATCTGCCAGAGCCATCGGCTGAACTTGTAGGACACTCTAAACGGGTAATCGACGCTATTCGAGGAGAGATTGAACAGCGCGGTGGTGTGATCCCCTTCTGTCGATTTATGGAGTTGGCGCTCTATGCCCCCAACCTTGGTTACTACAGTGCCGGAAATCAGAAGCTGGGAGAGGGTGGCGATTTCATTACGGCTCCGGAGATCTCAGCGCTATTCTCCTTTTCACTGGCCAATCAGATCGCACAGATTTTAAAGCTCTCTGGCGGGGATGTGCTCGAATTCGGCGCAGGTTCCGGAGTCATGGCGGCTGATATTTTACGAGAGCTTGAGCGACTTAATCAGTTGCCAGACCACTATTATATTATTGAAGTCAGTGCCGACTTACGTTCCCGGCAACGTGAAACCATTTTAAGCAAAACCCCCGAGCTATTGGAGAGAGTTGAGTGGCTTGATAAACTACCTGAATCAATTCAGGGGGTGGTGGTTGCCAATGAGCTGCTCGATGCGATGCCGGCACACCGCTTTATCATGCGCGAAGGTGTTTCGTACGAGGTGATGGTGGTTTGGGATGAGGTGTCGCAACAGTTTCATACGATAGAGCAAGCGATCGGTGAGCAACGTTTGCGGTTGGCTATTGAGCAGCTCCAGTTACAGGATGGATACAGCAGTGAGGTCAATCTTAATGCCCGTGACTGGATTGAAACCATCGGAGATCATCTTAATAGAGGTGCAATTTTACTGATTGATTACGGTTATTCCAGACATGACTACTATCACCCGCAACGTAGCGATGGAACACTACAGTGCCACTTTCAGCATCTAGCCCACCCTAATCCACTCATCTATCCCGGGATTCAAGACATTACGACGCACGTTGATTTTACAGCGATTGCCGATAGTGCACTGAGTGCAGAATTACATGTTCACGGCTATGCTAATCAGGCCAATTTTCTATTGGGGTGCGGTATTACCGATTATCTCAATCGGATGGCGGCGTTTGATTCAGGTAATGTGACGCAACAGATCGAGCTGACCAATCAGATCAAAAAATTGACCATGCCGGGCGAGATGGGTGAGATCTTTAAAGTGATGATTTTAAGCCGTGAGATTGATACTCCACTGATGGGTTTTTCTATTCGGGATGATCGCAATCGACTCTGATTTCTATCAGGAGTATGATCTCAATTCGCCACAAAGTTTGAGAATCTTTTAATGGAACTGACCCATATTACCCTGCTTGCGCTGCTGCAGGGACTGACTGAATTTCTTCCCATCTCCAGTTCAGCGCACCTAATTCTTCTCCCTGAAGTGATCGGTTGGGTGGATCAGGGGCTTGCCTTTGATGTCGCTGTTCATGTTGGAACACTAACCGCAGTGGTGCTCTATTTTCGTTATGAACTGAAGGTGATTATTGGCGATTTTATTCAATCACTGATCCAGAGAAAACTGATCGGAGAGAGTCGTCTTGCGTGGGCTGTAGGTCTTGGCACGATTCCTGTAGGGATTGCCGGTCTTATGTTTAAAGATGTCGTTGAGCAGGGACTACGTTCACCGCAGGTCATTGCCTGGGCAACAGTCGTCTTTGCTCTTCTTCTCTGGTGGGCGGATCGTTTGCCGCAGCGTATTCGTGATGAACACCATCTCACATGGCGTGATGTTGTGGTTATCGGTATCGCTCAGGCCATTGCCTTGATTCCAGGGACATCAAGATCGGGTATCACCATGACGGCAGGTTTGATGATGGGGCTTAGTCGTTCAGCGGCTGCGCGCTTTTCGTTCCTGCTCTCAATACCGGTTATCGTTCTTGCCGGTGGTCTGAATGGGATTGAGTTGGTACAGCAGGTGGCTCCCGTCGATTGGAAATCGCTTATTATCGGCGCCATTATTTCAGCAATGAGTGCGTATCTCTGTATTCATCTCTTTCTTAAAATGCTCGAGCGGGTCGGAATGCTACCGTTTGTGATCTATCGTTTGGGACTGGCCGCTGTGCTCTTTATGGTTTATGGATTCTAAACAGACCCTTCGTTATTACAAATTTTGGCTAGTCATTGGTTGGGGTTTGGTTCTTACTGTCACGGCACTGTCGATTATACCGTCGCCACCAGAGGTTTCAGGTTCCGATAAGCTGCACCATTTTGTCGCCTACGGAACACTGATGGGCTGGTTTGGACAGATCTATCATCAACCTAGAACACGAATCTTGTGGTTTATCGGTTTTGTTGTCATGGGAGTTCTCCTCGAAATCATTCAAGGAGTTGGTGGCGTGCGCCACTTTGAGTATGCGGATATGGCTGCCAATGCTGCTGGTGCTCTTATTGGCTTGCTCCTGAGTCGAGGTTGGAGTGGCCGACTTATCGAGCAGTTTGAGCGGCGGGTGTTGTGTCGCTATTAATTAGCACAATTTTTTCTAACCCTTCGGATTGTGGACAAAATTATTTCTGTTCAGCAATAAACGCCCAGTAATTTTGCTCGATTTTTTTCAAGGTCTCTGCAGCGTTTGGATAGTCTTTGTGGATCATGATGTAGATGGGGATTGAGAGGGTTACCTCATAATCAAAGTTGTCGGCGCCTATTTCTTTGATGTGTTTTTCGGTAGTCACTTTATAGTCGAGCAGGTAATCTGCGCGTCCGGCCTTAAGCATTTGCAGTCCCGCTTTGTGGCTTTTAGCGGTATAGATATTGGGCTTATTCTCCGCGGTTTCCAGCTGCTTGAGCATGCCGCTGTAGCGGAATCCATGGATGGTAATAATATTTTTACCGTAGAGATCGGCCACCTTTTCAATCTTCTCAATCGAGTTGCCACGGCGGGTATAGATTCGAAGTTCTATGGCATCTTTGAGTGGTTTTTTACTGTAGATTAGATAGGGTTCAATCTCCTTGTTTCCCTTGGTGGAACCAAAAAATAGATTGAATTCACCACTCTTCAAGTATTGATAAAAGCGGGCATTGGGATAGCCTCTGAAGGAGTACTTTAGACCGGCGCGTTTTAGCACTTTATCGATTAGCTCAACATACGTTCCAGAAGTACCACCATATTTGTCAATTTTGTAGTATGGAGGGAAGTGCATGACTCCGACCTTAAGTTCATCGGCCGCAGTGCTGACAGTTGAGAGTAAAACAAGTAGTAGCGCAATAAGTGATCGAGCCATTATTTATCCCCTATGAATCATCGTTATCTGTTTTTTATAATGGAGTAGCTGCAAGAATAGTAGCATAGTTTATTGACTGTTTAGATTGGCCGCTACAATGGCTTTAATTCGCCGTTGCTCTAACTCTTCACCGATCGCCTTGTCAATAAAGCCATCTGCAATAACGGCCTGGCTATCCACAGCCGAGGCCGCATTGAACGCATTGCGGATAATGGCAACCTGCTCATATTCAATCTCTTCAAAACCGGTTCGGCCACGAGAGTCTGCTTCACAGGCGCTGAGAAACTGCCCTAGACGTTCGGGGCGACGGAAGAGATCAAGATTTTGTAGCAGTTTGAACATGGTGCTCGCCTTAAGCTCGGCTGCGCGGTGGTAGAGGCCGTGATACTTGGTGACTAGAATGGCTAAATCGCGGAAATCTTTGGGAACCCTAAGACGCTCACAAAGCTTCTCGACCAGCATTACGCCGCGATCTTCATGAGCGATATGACGCGGCCACTCTGATTCAGGCGTGGTTCCCTTACCAAGGTCATGTACCAGTGCGGCAAAGCGTACTTTAAGGTCGTCGGTTAGC
>JAOTST010000105.1 GCA_029864785.1 Chromatiales bacterium
CCCCGCTGAACATGCGGGGAGCTCTATTTTAAAAACTCTTTTTAGTGCGTTTTTACTGCTCTCTGCATCCACGATTGGTGCAACAGAGACCCCCTATAGCGCCTTTTATAGTCTTGATGCCGACGGGATGTCGATTGGTAATTTAGAGCGTTCACTGACGCGAACTAAAGAGGAAATTTTTGTACTGAATACCAAGAGTTATGCGACCGGTTTCTGGAAGCTCTTTTTTGATGATGTAATTGCCGAAGAGAGCCGCTTTACGATATTCAAAGGAAAAGTGGTTCCACAAAGCTACCTTTATACAAAAAAGCGCAAGGGTGAGCTCTCCGAAGAGCGACTTACATTTAACCATCATAAAAATACTATTCTCTCAAATTCAAATGATGGTCAGGTGAACTTTGGTTTCACGGGTGTTGAAACAGACAAACTGCTTTACCAGTTTATGATTCGAGAAGCGTTACGGGATGGTGGAGGTGAAAGAGACCTCGATTTTTCAGTTGTTGATAAAGGTGGGGTTCATCCCTACCGATTCAAGGTGGGAGCAATCGAGTCGCTTGTTACGAACATCGGAACAATCGATGCGGTTCGGGTTGATCGAATTAACGAAGAGAGGCGTAAAACAACAATATGGTTTGCGCCATCACTCGATTATCTGCCGGTCAAGATTGTGCAGGATGCGGGAGATCACAACTACTCCAGTACTATTATCTCTACCTCTCTGAAACGATAGCGAGTTATATATCGATCATGTTTTGGGCTTCGCATTCACAAAACGACTCAAAATAGTTTTAAAAAATCCTCCAGGCGAGACGGTAATTGATGCCTTATCAACATTGACATCATCAAGCTCATAACTGGTGATATCAATCTCAGCCTCATGATACATCTCATGGGAGAGCTTTAGGTCATCGGCCCAACGTGAGAGAAAATCTTCACTGGGATTGATATAGACGATTCGTTTAATCTGTTCCTGAATCAGCTTTGAAGCACAACGGGGGCAGGGTGGATGGGTGACATAGACCGTGCAGTTACTCAAATCCTGATTGGCGAAGATCATTGCATTCTCTTCTGCGTGGATGGTGAGATTAAGTTTGCAGTTACGGTCGTTTAAGCGCTCTTGGGTATCTTTAACACCTGCGGCAAAACCGTTGTAACCGAGCGATACGATTCGGTTTCCTTCGGTAATGACTGCGCCAACCTGTGACGAGGGATCTTTACTCCATCCGGAAGTATGGGCTGCGAGTCCGAGAAATCGGGTATCCCATTTTTCACTCATCTTTGTTGGCTCCTTATTGTTCTTCATCAGTTATTTAAGTACTCATGATATCACTATAAACAAAAACGGCGATCCTATTGGATCGCCGTTTTTGAGTGGATTGCTTTGAAGCTTAGTCGTTAGCAATCACGATCTTGGGGAATTTCGAGCTGTAGTCCTTCGCCTGTTGTGCAAGTTTGGCGGTAGTACGGCGGGCAATATCCTTGTAGATCTCGGTCACGCGGCCATCGGGGTCAGCAGCAACGGTTGGTTTACCGTTATCAGCCTCTTGACGAATCTGCATGTCGAGGGGCAGGGCACCGAGGAATTTGATATCAAAGTCCTCAGACATTTTCTGACCACCACCTTCGCCGAAGATATTCTCTTCGTGACCACACTCGGAGCAGATGTGAATGCTCATATTCTCGATAACACCCAGAACAGGCACCTCAACCTTTTCAAACATCTTGTACGCCTTACGTGCATCGAGCAGGGCAATATCCTGAGGTGTGGTAACGATGACCGCACCGCTCACAGGAACCTTCTGCGCCAGTGTGAGCTGGGTATCGCCAGTGCCTGGTGGCAGGTCGATAACCAGATAGTCAACTTCGCGCCAGGTGGTGTCGTTGAGCAGCTGCTCCAACGCTTGGGTGACCATTGGGCCACGCCAGATCATCGGGGTATCTTCTTCAATCAGGTAACCGATAGACATCGACTGCAGACCGAGACTGATGACCGGCTCCATGGTTGTACCATCGGATGACTCTGGTTTTGCATCCGAAACACCCAGCATACGGGGTTGGCTGGGACCGTAGATGTCGGCATCAAGGATACCCACGTTAGCACCATCGGCAGCAAGAGCCAGCGCAAGGTTTACTGAGGTGGTTGATTTACCCACACCGCCCTTACCTGAGGCAACGGCGATAATGTTTTTGACGCCCTTGATGTGACTCACACCCTTTTGTGCGGCGTGTGAAACGATGGTGTCGCTGAAATTAAATTCGGCTGAGTCGATTCCGTCGATCGCTTCGACCTTTGACTTGAGTTCGTTGGCGAGCGTTTCGGTATAGCCCTTGGCAGGAAATCCGAGTGCTACATCGATCTTGGCCGTGGTGCCATCAATGGCGATGTTTTTTATGCAGTTGGCAGAGACGAGGTCTTTCTCCAAGTAGGGATCGGTATACTCTTTAAGTGCGGCTTCAATTTGTGTTGCATCAACGGACATTATGAAAACTCCTAATCTCTAAAATTTAATTCGGTACAGCAAAAATGGCTCGAAAATTTCTAGTCACGGCCTGTTCAGGAGGCAATGAATATGGCTCAAATACGAATCATTTACTGGTCTATGGGGCTCTTAATTGGTATCTTTACACGGTTTTTCAATGATTTGAGCCATCGTAGTTGCAATAATGCTCAAATTTAAACGGGAAACGGGCTATAAATATAGCTAACTTGTTGATTAATTTATAGTTATCGAACAAAATCGTTTCGGTGACCTCATTATACTGAAAAATCCTTGGATATGACCCAAAATTTGCGCAAAATTCTTGTTACCAGTGCTCTTCCTTATGCCAACGGTCCGATCCATCTGGGTCATCTGGTTGAATATATTCAGACCGACATCTGGGTTCGTTTTCAACGGTTGCGGGGTCACAGCTGTACCTATGTCTGTGCCGATGATGCCCACGGTACGCCCATCATGCTCAGGGCACAGGGTGAGGGAATTGAGCCCGAGGAGCTTATTGCGCGCATTAGTGCTGAGCATCAAGCTGATTTTCAGGGCTTTGATATCGGTTTTGATAACTACTACTCCACCCACTCGGATGAGAACCAGCACTTTGCCAGCCTGGTCTACATTCGATTGCGCGATGCAGGTCATATTGCCAAGCGCACGATCACTCAGGCCTATGACCCTGAAAAAGAGATGTTCCTGCCCGACCGCTTTATTAGAGGTTGCTGCCCCAAGTGTGGTGCAGAGGATCAGTATGGTGACTCGTGCGAGATGTGCGGAGCCACCTATAATCCGACCGATTTGGTTAATCCCGTTTCTGCCATCTCCGGAGCCACGCCGATTGAGAAGGATTCGGAGCACTACTTCTTTAAGCTGGGAGACTTTGAACAGATGCTCAAGGGCTGGATCTCCGAGAGTAAGGTGCAGAACGGTATTGCTAGTAAATTGAATGAGTGGTTTGAGTCGGGGCTTAATGACTGGGATATCTCTCGCGATGCTCCCTATTTTGGTTTTGAGATCCCCGATGCGCCGGGTAAGTACTTCTATGTCTGGCTTGATGCACCGATTGGTTATATGGCGAGTTTTCAGAATCTTTGCGATCGTACCGAGGGTCTTGAATTTGATGACTACTGGGGTGCGGACAGCAGTGCCGAGGTCTATCACTTTATCGGTAAGGATATCGCCTATTTCCATACGCTCTTCTGGCCAGCGATGCTTGAGGGAGCCGGCTTTAGAAAACCTAACGGGGTCTATTGTCACGGTTTTCTGACCGTTAATGGTCAAAAGATGTCGAAGTCACGCGGCACCTTTGTGATGGCATCAACCTATCTTAAACACCTCAACCCCGAGTATCTGCGCTACTACTTTGCCGCCAAGCTCGGTAATGGGATTGATGATCTCGATCTTAATTTTGATGATTTCATGCAGCGCGTCAATTCGGATCTGGTCGGTAAGGTGGTCAACATCGCCAGTCGCTGTGCCGGCTTCATTAAGAAGCGCTTTGATAACAAGCTGGCTCCTGCACTCTCGGAAGCGGATCTCTATCAGGATTTTGTCAAAGTGGGCGAGACGATCGCCAACCACTACGAACAGCGCGAGTTTGGTCATGCCATGCGCGCCATCATGGCACTGGCTGATCGGGCCAACCAATATATTGATGAACAGAAGCCGTGGGTTATCGCCAAGGAGGAGGGCAAGGATCAGGAGCTACATGATATTTGCAGCATGGGGATCAATCTCTTCCGCCTATTGATGAGCTATCTCAAGCCGGTACTTCCGGTGATGGCCGAAGAGGTAGAACGTTTTCTCAATATCGAAGCCCTGGAGTGGCAGGGTGATATCAAACCGCTGCTTAATCACACCGTGAATAAGTTTAAACCGCTGATGCAGCGTGTGGAGCAGAGCAGTATTGATGCAATTACTGCTGATTCGACTCAAACACTCTCGGAAGCTCAGCCAAAGACTACAAAAAAACCGCAGAAAGTGAAGGGTGGTAACGGTGATGAAATTGCTGCTACTATCGAATTTGATGACTTTGCCAAGGTCGATCTTCGAATTGTTGAGATCGTTAAGGCGGAGCATGTAGAGGGGGCTGATAAGCTATTGCGTCTGGAACTTGATCTGGGTGACGATAAGCGACAGGTCTTTGCTGGAATTAAGTCAGCCTACCCACCGGAAGAACTGGTTGGACGTTTGACGGTAATGGTCGCCAATCTGGCTCCTCGAAAAATGCGTTTTGGCGTTTCGGAAGGGATGGTATTGGCGGCAGGGCCGGGAGGCGAGGATATTTTTATACTTTCGCCTGATAGTGGTGCTCAAGCGGGCATGCGAGTGAAGTAGAACATCGTTATAGAACGCTGTTTCGTGAAGGGAGAGAGAAGGATTGCTATGGTTTATTGTAGAAAAGGAATGGTTTTGAATTATGACTAATCAACGTGCGTACCCTCGTTATGCCGTCAATATTGATGCTGCGGTTACCCTCGGTGAAAACCAAACGGTATTCTGTGCTATTCATGATTTTTGCGTAGGCGGACTGTTTCTTGGTTGTTCATCTATCGCCGATAGCCTACGCGATAGTTGTCAGACGGGGCTTCCTCTGGCCGTTGAATTTGATACGCCTGATGGTCCATTTCAGTTGCAGGGTGAAGTGGCACGTATCACCGAATCGGGTGTCGGTATTAAGTTTACCCAGCGTAATATTGCGGCACTTAAGCATCTGCAAGATATCTCTGCCAGACAAGGTGAAGCATCAGGTGAGACCGGAAGTGGGGGGGGCGTTATGTTGCGCCAACCTAATCCGGCTATTGCTGAGGCAAGCACTCGAATTATTCATACATTTATTGCCTGGTTGATTGATGAGTATCTCAAACGGCTCTCGGATGACATCTTTGATGCCTCATCGAAAGCCGCTAACAATCAAGAACAAGCCGCCCTGTTTCATGCGTTTAAAGAGTTAAAGCGCCTTGAGAGTGGGGTACATGATCGCTTTATTGAGATGATGGAGAGACAGCTTACGCTGTTCACGACAAAAAAATTCAAGAACGCCTATAAAACTCATGAAAAGGATGGAGGTGGAGGCGGGCTTTCACTGGTTGATAAAGGTGAGTTTGATAATTGGTTGAGTGTGACCTCGTTGATCTCCAGTTTGGAGAGTCACTATGATCAGGATCTCTATGAGGCTGAAAAACGCCTTGATTCGATTTCCCTCAATCCCGTTAACCGAGAAAATAACCCATCGGCTCCCTATGCGATCTGTCATATCTTTTTTGATGCGATTGACGGTAGTTTTGAAGATAGTCTCGTCAATGAAATTGTCTATGAGTCCTATCAGAAGATCTTCCGAATTCATTTCCCTGAACTTCTTTCTCAGCTTAATAAACTTTTTCAGGATGAATCGATTCTTGATGACCTTGAACAGGAGTATCAGATCGTTAAGTTGGGTGAGGACGGTTCCCCTGACGATGAATTAGAAGATGCGGAAGAGCCTGCGCCAGTCGCTGGTCAGTCTGCACCACAATCGCGCCCACAGAGAACCGCTGCTGCGGC
>JAOTST010000351.1 GCA_029864785.1 Chromatiales bacterium
CACACTCCAGACTAGTGCATCAAAACATAAATTATAAATCATATAACATTTGTCAAGATTGAGATCGTGCCAAAAAATAAGACCTATTGCGTGACTTTGAAAGATGGGGACGAAGCTGAGTTACAACAATACCTTCGGAAGGGTGTAGCATCCGCGAGAAGTTTAACTCGAGCCAGGATACTGCTAATGACGAACAAAGGGCTACCAGATGAGGAGATCACAAAGACATTACAAGTAAGCAGGTCCACAATATGTCGGATAAGGAAGAGATACTGCACTGAAGGCCTGGAGTTCGCGATATACGAGAAACCTCGCTGTGGGGCACCTCAAAAGATAGATGGAAGGGTAGAAGCACAATTGACCCTTCTTGCCTGCTCAGACCCGCCTGAAGGCAGATCTAGATGGACACTGGAACTCCTGGCTGATGAACTCGTTAAACTGAGCACCGTGGAGTCAATTTCAGCTATGAGCGTTCACAGGGTATTGAAAAAAACGAGATAAAACCTTGGTTGAAGAGCCGATGGTGCATAGGGAAATTGACAAGCGACTTCATCTGGCACATGGAGGATGTATTGACCCTCTATGAACAGCCTTACGATCCACGACACCCTGTAATCTGCTTCGATGAGAGACCATGCCAGTTAATTGGCGATGTCATAGCGCCTATTGCGATGAAACCTGGAACTCCCAAGAAGGAGCATTATGAATACGCTCGTAATGGTACATGTTGTGTTTTCATGGCTTTCGAACCGCATGCGGGCACGAGGATTGCTTGTGTGAGGGAACGGCGGACAAAAGTGGACTATGCACTTTTTATGAGCGATCTTGTCGAACACTATCCTGAAGCTGATTCTATACGCCTCGTTCAGGACAACCTAAATACACACAAAGCAGCTTCATTTTATGATGCGTTTCCTGCTGATGAGGCATTCGACCTGGCGAAGAAATTTGAATATCATTACACGCCCAAAAAGGGTAGCTGGCTAAATATGGCGGAGATAGAACTCTCGGCTCTTTCAAAGCAATGCTTGGATCGGAGGATTGGCGATATCAACGAACTATCAAAAGAAATCGACGCTTGGCAACGAGAGAGAAACATAATCAAAGCGACAGTTCGATGGAAATTCAACAAAAACGACGCTAGAGAAAAGCTCAAAAGACATTACCTTAAGTTGCAAAATTAATGTTAAGGAGCACTAGTATTTAGATTCCAAATTATTACAACAATAATCTAGGGAGAGATGCCTCCTGGCATCTCATCCATTTTATATTTCCATGTGAAAATCGTTGGAGTTTTATTTAAATAATCGAAATATTCGTCTATCCTATTTTTGAGTTCATCTTTCGAAGCTGTGCGGATTCCACGCAGCATGCTTCTCGCCATTTTACTGAAAAGGCTTTCAATAATATTCAGCCATGATGCGTGTTTTGGCGTAAAAACAAAGTGAAATCTGTTTGGAATGGATGCTAAATAATTTGTTGTTTCCTTTGAAGTATGGACTTTGAGGTTATCAAGAATAATAGTAATCTTTAGCTGAGATGGATATACATTATCTAAATATTTTAAAAATTCAACGAATTCTTTGCTCCTATGGTTATCAAAAACCTTATGATATATATTGCCTGTTAGGAGGTCAATTCCAGCAAGCAGAGAAACTGTTCCATGACGAACATATTCATAATCACGAGCAATAGCTGGATATTCGCCTGGTTTGGGCGGTAGATCTGGGGCAGTATTTTCAAGTGCCAAAATACCGGGCTTTTCATCATAAGATATTATTGCTGAAAAGACTTCTTCACCTGATTCGACTTTATTCTTAATTAATTCTACCTGTTTATAGGTGTGTAAGACCACTGCACTTTTGGAATCAAAATCGGGATCTCTCAGCGCAATGTACGAAATAATTTTATGTGGTTTAATTTTACTCTTGTTAAGAATTTTAGAAATTGTTCCTTGTGAGATATTTGACAGTCCTTCGAATCTTTTCTCTTGGCAGTGTGTTCTAATGTACTCAACCAAGAGTCTTTGAGTCCACAGCTCGTGAGGATACCCGAGATCTTTTGGTTTCATACAAGCAATAGAAATGATCCAAGCGCGTGCTTCTGGTGAGATCTCTTTAGGACGGCCCGATCTTGGTAGGTCTATTAGGGCGTCTTCTAAACCATATGCAAGTGCCTTTTTTACAGTCCTAATTACTTTATAGCGATTGGTATGCAACTCTCTTGCAATCTGGGAATCATTCATCCCTTCGACACTGGCAAGTAATATTTTAGCACGTTCTACCTCTCTTAAGGGATGAGATCGAGATCGGCTTAGCTCAACCAAGATGGCGATTTCCTCAGGAGTGAAGCGCAATTTTTCTCGCATACTCTCAAATGGCATAATAAGTATTTGAGCCCTCAGAGTATAAAGTGTTGTTGCTTTAATTAGGAATCATTAAACTAGTGGTCCTAAATCCGTAGCATTGTTTGCCGAAAACACCAA
>JAOTST010000352.1 GCA_029864785.1 Chromatiales bacterium
TAGCACTAAACCCATCGTGCTTGTTGGCAAAGGACTCACCTTTGATGCTGGAGGTATTTCGCTCAAGCCTTCGGCCAAGATGGATGAGATGAAATATGACATGTGTGGAGGCGCTAGCGTATTTGGTACGATGCAAGCAGTCGCTGAAATGGGACTACCACTTCATGTCATCGGAATCGTACCCAGTTCCGAGAACCTTCCAGATGGCGATGCCAATAAACCGGGTGACATCGTCACATCAATGTCTGGACAGACCATTGAGATCCTCAACACCGATGCCGAGGGAAGGCTCATTCTATGCGATGCACTCACCTATGCAAAAAAGTTCAAACCTGAAGTGATTATTGATGTTGCTACCCTCACCGGTGCCTGCATTGTCGCATTAGGTAGTCACACTTCAGGAATTTTGGGCAACGATGAACCGCTTGTTAAAGAGCTGCTCGATGCGGGCCAAGAGGCGGGAGATCGCGCATGGCAACTTCCACTTTGGGATGAGTATGATGAACAGCTCAAGAGTCCCTTCGCCGATATTGCCAATATTGGTGGTCCCGGCGCAGGTACCATTACCGCAGCCTGTTTCCTCGCTAGATTTGCCAAAGAGTATCGCTGGGCACATCTCGATATCGCCGGAACAGCATGGAATAGCAACGGGATTAAAGGTGCTACCGGCCGCCCGGTGCCTATGCTGACCCAATTTCTTATTAACCGCGTAGGAAAATAACCTAACATCATGACTCAGGTTGATTTTTATATCCTTGAAGACGACAGTCGGGACCAATTTATCTGTCGATTGACAGAAAAGATCTACGCTCAGGGAAAAACAGTCTATATTCATACTGAGGGGGATGAACAGAGCCGTCATATCGATCAGCTACTATGGAGCTTTCAGGATAGCAGCTTTATTCCTCACCACACTGATTGCGATTCCGAAGGACACGAAAAGAGTCCTGTCGAAATTGGTAGTGGCGAGTTAAGTGAACACCACAACGAGGTGCTCATCAATCTTCAAACAGAAGTGCCCCTCATATTTAGCCGTTTTGAGCGAGTTGCAGAGGTTATTCAAGGAGGTGAAGCCGATCGAGTTTTTGGCAGAGAACGCTTCCGTTTTTACCGTGATCGGGGTTATCCTCTACAATCTCATAACATACCCATAAAATAGTAGCGGGATAGATCATGGATTCATTAAACACAGCATGCGATAAAAATGCCCTACTTAATGAGCTAAATGACGTTCTAAATATGCTCGATGATGAACTCTATGCCCTTTCACATAGCCCAGTAAATGGTCTCGAGATCCCTATTCTAAAGAACCCAGTCGATCGCGATGTCGCCCTTCAAGGGCAGCTCCCGTTGTTAGGTGAAGATGCCCGTAGCACCGCCATGGAAGAGTCTGAAGTTGAAACTCTGGTTGATCTGTTGATCGAACGCCAGCTCCCAAAGCTCCGTGCAGAGATGAGACAATCGGTTCTGACCGAAGTACATCGCATTCTTCCTTCTAAATAATCACCTGTTTTAAACAGTTACGATTTTGAAAATAAGATCTGATATATAGAGGCTACAAACAATTAAAGCATGGTTGGTATTCATGAAGAAACTCACCCTGATTATCACCCTCGCCTCCAATCTATTTTTATACACTGCTTCTGTTTCTGCATCAGAAAACTTAAATCTGCCAACATCTCTTGCTACTGACTATGTAGATGTAGCTGCATACGACAAGCAAAAGCGCAAAATACTTTACACCAATCTCGCCCTAGCTAGTGGTGCCGCACTGTATGGTCTCTCTGTATGGGATTGGGGTGACACCAGTTTTCATACAAAGGATGAGGGATGGATATCTGATAACACTGCATATGGGGGTGCCGACAAATTTGGCCATTTTTATGGCGGCTATGCCATAACAAGGATCTCTTCGGCACTCTACAGAAGCTGGGGAGTCTCTTCCGAAAGAGCGCTAAGAAACGGCCTTTTTTCAAGTATATTATTTACTACTGCTACAGAAATCGGTGATGGATTTAGCGCTACCTACGGCTTCTCTTATGAAGATTTCATCAGTAATACACTTGGGCAATTGGCAGGATATTATCTGGAGACCCATCCAGAAATTGATAAAAAGATCGATATTCGCCTTGAATATAATTTGGGCTCAATTGACGCATCTTATGACCCAATATCCAGCTATAACAATATGAAAACATTGGTCGCTATAAAGGCTTCCGGCTTTAAATCTCTAAACAGAGGCCCCTTAAAATATTTAGAATTTCATCTTGGCTACTACTCCCGCGGGTTTCAAAAATCCGATAAATATCACAATCCTGAACGCCATTTTTATACTGGAATAGGACTCAATATTTCTGAAATTTTCAACCAGCTCAAGTATAAGAAAACAGCAAAAATATTTAACTATTACCAACTCCCTGGGACATATATTGAGTGACACATTCAGAGTGGCATGCGGTTAAAACTGATGAGGTATTAGTGCCT
>JAOTST010000353.1 GCA_029864785.1 Chromatiales bacterium
TCCAGCAACCAGGAGCGCACTACACTACCGTGTTGCCAAATTTCAGAAATCTGCTTAAGGTCAAGTGCCATCTCTTCTTTTGCATCCAGCATCTCAAAGCCCTCGGCAAAGGCCTGCATCATGCCGTATTCAATACCGTTGTGGACCATTTTCACATAATGACCGGCACCGCTTGGGCCAACATGCCCCCACCCCCGGTCTTTAGCAGGAGCTAGCGACTCTAGTGCGGGACGCACCATTGCAACGGCCTCATCGGAGCCACCAACCATAATACTATAGCCATTCTCTAACCCCCAGATACCACCTGATGTTCCAGAGTCGACGAAATGAACTCCTCTCTCCAGAAGATACTGTGCCCGCTGCTTACTAAGGTTAAAATTAGAGTTACCACCATCCACAATAAGATCACCCTGGCCTATACCTGCCGCTAACAATAGCTCAATGCTCTCATCAACAAATTGATGCGGAACCATTAACCATATGGTGCGCGGCGCAGGTAGAACGGCAACAAGTTGCTTCAGATCTTTCATTGCCTGTACACCATTTAGCTCATTCGCTAGATTACCTGCGGTACGTTCATCTACATCATAGACAAACAGCTCATGATTACTGGCAGCAAGACGCCTCACCATATTCGCGCCCATTTTACCCAACCCAACCATCGCTAACTTCATCTTTCACTCTCCAGACGTCAACTGCACTGCAAATCAAGATTATTCTCACCTGCAAAGTTTATACCTTCACTATCAACGATGTATGACAGAACCTCTTACTTACACCAAGGCGTGTTAACGCTTAGCAGAACTGAAAGAAGCATAATGAAGAATAAATAAATTGCACCGAGTTGAATCAGAGCATAAATTGATTGCACATAAAGTGCGCACACCACAGAGAGTCAAAATACGGAAATTTAAATCTAAGCAGCAACAACACTCCATAGCACTACTGCACTAAAATCGAGCTAATTATACCAAAACCCTTACAAAATAGAACAAAAATAGTGCCAGCTGATTGATAAATATTGCCGTTCAGGGCCAGCCAAGAGAACCGGGCACAATTACTGCATTAGAAGTAAAAAGAGCGGTTAAATATGAAACAGATAACGTCAACACATAATAAAAAAACGGGCATACCAACAGAAAAGCTTACAACCTTATCTAGTGTACAGCTTGAAAGAATGAGTGCTCAGGTAAACGATTCGTTTCTAGCACTACTGAATGCAGAGCATATCGATTTAAACGGCGAGAGTGAAACACTATTATCGACTCTCTATATTCCGCTTGCAGACTGGTTAGTACAACGCTGCACGGGCACCATTCATTTTACAGGGATCAATGGTGCTCAGGGGTCAGGGAAATCAACACTTTGTAAAATACTAAGCCTGCTACTCAGCGAACTATTTAATAAGCGCGTGGCTACCCTCTCCATTGACGACCTTTATTTCACACGAAACGAGCGCTTACACCTAAGCCAGGATGTTCACCCACTACTTATCACCCGAGGTGTCCCTGGTACTCACGACATAAAATTAGGTCTGGAGATATTTCAACAACTACGCCAGACAGCTGGTGAAATCAAACTACCACGATTTGATAAGTCTATTGATGACCAGGTAGATAGAAGTGCATGGCCTGCAGTAACGTTACCCATTGATATTGTATTATTTGAAGGGTGGTGTGTTGCCACAAAGGCAGAATCAGATGAGAAACTTGACTCACCAGTCAATGCACTTGAACAGAACGAAGACAGTGATGGTCGATGGCGAAAGTTTGTCAACCAGCAACTCAACCAAATATACCCCCCACTATTTGAGCAACTAAACACACTCATTATGCTTGAAGTGCCTACTTTTAATAAAGTGATCCAATGGCGTTCAAAACAGGAAGATAAATTACGCGACCAGCCAGATAGCCAGAATAAGAAACATATTATGAATGACGTGGAGCTCTCTCGGTTTATTGCGCATTATGAGAGACTAACACGTGCAAACCTCGCCGAAATGACACAACGTGCTGACCTACGCTTACAGCTTAACGAGGAACAGAAGATCAGCGCCATAGCAGTGCGAGAAGAAAAATGACAAAGTTAGCAATATTCACTGACCTTGATGGAACACTACTCGACCATAAGAGCTATGATTACTCCCCAGCCCTTCCAGCCCTTCAACGACTAGAAAAGCTAGGCTTCCCTGTAATTTTCAATAGCAGCAAAACAACTGCAGAACTCATTAAATTCTCACAAGAACTCGATCATCAGCACCCAGTAATCGCAGAGAATGGGAATGTCGTTGCAATACCAGAAAATTACTTCGAAAAGTACAGCGACAGTGATCAATACCATGAGCATATTTTTGGCTGTGATTATGAGCATATCATCACAACACTAACGCGCTTGCGGAACCAATATCACTTGAAATTCAGCGGTTTTAATGAGCTTGGCATTGAAGGCGTAATGTCTCACACCGGACTACCGCGCG
>JAOTST010000354.1 GCA_029864785.1 Chromatiales bacterium
GCATCGCCTCTGCAAGCACCAACCCAAAGGTCTCCTCTATGGTCGTAAGAACAAGTGCATCACATAGCTGCATCCACTCTTGAGGATTATCAACAAAATCATGAAAGAGTATATTTTTTCCCATTCCCTCTTTCTCAACCATCTCTTTAAGAGAATCTAAATAACGATCATCCATTGCATGACCGATAAGCAACAGATGAATGGGATAACCCTGCTTATTTAACTGAATTGCTGCCTCAATAAGTAGGTGTTGAGCCTTATAAGGCTCTAGCCGTCCAACAGTACCGATCACAAAACTATGGGTATTGATTCCCAACTCAGTTCTACGGACATTAACCTCATCCTTGCTAAGAAAATGGTCTGGCTCCTTCACCCCCAGATAGAGATAGTCTGATTTATGCGCATCCTCTGGCGGAAGATTATTGGTGGCGATTTCGGAAAGTGCCTTTGTAACACTCAACATACGATCCATTTGTCCATAGAGAAAGCGGTGGTAAAAATCCTGTTTACTACGCGTCATCTGCATATGTCTTGAGACAACTAACGATGGTTTACACTTGGATAGGTGCTTAGCAAATGCAGCGAGCGGCAGATCTTTATTCCAGTGCATATGAATAATATCGACCGACTCTTGGTCAATAATCTTTGCCAACCTATAAGCACTGAGTAGCGGAAATTTACGAAAGCTTGGTTTGAGTGTATGAATCTTGAGAGGAAGGCTATCAATCTTACCCTTGATAATCCCATCTCTGCTAACCACAGCAATCACTTCATCGCTCTCATTCAGAGCAATACAGCTCTTAACCACATAGAGTTCAAGACCACCAACACCATGAGAGAGACAGAGCTCTAAAATTTTCATAATGATTCTACTGCTGCCGCTCTCTGACCCAAAGGTCGACATACTTTACAAAGGTGGAGTGACCCGATAACAGCGCGAGTAACAACCCCTGTTTACCATCAAGAAATCCAGCCCGAAGAATATACATTCTCACGAAACAGCCCACTGCATGAAGGCCCCCCTGTAACAGGGTTGCCCGTTTACCCTGTTCATAACGCTGCTGCGACCACGCCTCGGCATAACTGGCCGACTTCACCAGATAGTGGTTGATATCACGATAGGTGTAGTGGAGCAGATCACCAGACAGCTTTTTCAGCTTTTGGTGAACTGGATATTCCAGTTTCTCATGCACCGTAGATGCATTATAGGCAGCCTTTGAACGCGGATAGAGGCGCGTTACGTAATCAGGATACCAGCCACTATGCCGGATAAATCTCCCGAAGCAGTGAGAGAGTCTGGCAATATCATAAACACTACCCTGATCATTCTCCTTCACTACATTAAGAATTACTTCCTGTAGCTCCGGGGTAATGCGCTCATCAGCATCGAGCATCAATATCCACTCGCTTGTTGCATATCCCTGGGCACGCTGACGTTGAATGCCGTACCCAAGCCACTCGCTCTCAACAAATATCTTATCCGTATATTTTTTTGCCCGCTCTAAGGTGTCATCCCGACTTCCGGCATCGACCACCACGATCTCATCAGCGAAGCTGGCACTCTCCAGACACGGGATAATATTCTCCGACTCATCTTTAACGATTAGTACTATTGATAGTGTGGTCATCGCTTCTCTATTCTTTTACTCGCATCATAGACGCTATCTACGCTGATATCCTTGAGACAGTTAAAGTGTCCAAGCGGACACTCGCGCTTAAAACAGGGGCTGCAGTTAAGGTTGAGATAGCAGATCTCCGCCTTCTCTGTAAGTGGTGGCGTATAGTCGGGTGTTGATGAACCATATATCGCGACCAGCGGACAATCAACTGCTGCGGCAACATGCATCAGCCCTGAGTCATTACAGACAGTCAATTTACAGAGAGCGAGCAGATCGACCACATCGACTAATTCTGTTCTACCCGCCAGATTGGTGACACTGCCACCACCAATGTTTTTAATTTTATCGGTAACCTCTTGATCTTTTTTTGAACCGAATATCCATATCTGATAACCCTTCTCTGCCAGCCGCTGTGCGAGCTTACCGTAATAGCTGGTGGGCCATTGCTTAGCCGGGCCATACTCTGCTCCCGGCATAAAGCCGATAACCGGTCTTTCCAGATTCAAGTGAAGCTTCTGCAACACCCGCTGCTGATTTTCTCTATCAACGCGTAATTTTGGAAAAGGAGTCTTGGGTGGCAGTGGACTATTTCGATCAAGTCCAAGAGCAACATAGCGCTGTACGGTCTGAGTAAGCACCTTTTTATTTAAGGGACGAATATCATTTAACAATCCGTAGCGCATTTCGCCCCGATATCCGATTCGCTGTTTAGTGTTAGCGAAAAATGGAACCAGTGCCGACTTAAATGATCGAGGAATGATGATGGCGTGACTATAATCGATTGAAGACAGCTCTTTGCCGATGCGTCTACGTGTTCCAAAAGAAAAGCTTCCATGTGCAATCG
>JAOTST010000355.1 GCA_029864785.1 Chromatiales bacterium
AGCTGTTCCCGGAGAGAGTGATTTGACCGCAGGCTCTTCACGTTTTGTGGTGGTCTGTGGTTTGATATCTTCCTGCTCTGGTTCGTCAATCATCTCAAAGCTCAGTGCAACATGCTCAGTACCTTGAGCTCCTTGGCGGGTACGCTGAATGTCGTAATGAGGCGACTTCATATGCGGGTTAGGGATCACCACAACCTTGGTGCCCTGACGTGTCTCAATCTCATTAATCATGAAGCGTTTTTCATTAAGTAGGAAGGTCGCAACATCAACGGGAAGTTGGGCGTGGATGGTGCCAGTGCGATCTTTCATGGCCTCTTCTTCGATGAGACGAAGAACAGAGAGTGCGAGTGACTCGGTGCCACGAATGGTTCCCTGACCATCACACTGAGGACAGGTGTGTTCACTTGACTCGCCCAATGATGCACGTAGACGCTGGCGTGACATCTCCAGCAGACCAAAGCGAGAGATGCGTCCTACCTGAACACGAGCACGATCTACTTTAAGGGCATCACGTACGCGATTTTCGACTGCACGCTGATTACGGGTTGGGGTCATATCGATAAAGTCGATAACCACCAGTCCACCCATATCACGTAGACGCAGTTGACGGGCTATTTCATCAGCCGCCTCAAGGTTGGTATTGAGTGCCGTCTCTTCAATATCACTACCTTTGGTTGAGCGGGCAGAGTTGATATCGATGGCGACCAGCGCCTCGGTGTGATCAATAACAATTGACCCACCCGATGGTAGATTGACTTCGCGTTTAAAGGCGCTCTCGATCTGAGATTCGATCTGATAACGGGTAAAGAGGGGAACACTATCTTCATAGAGTTTTATCTTGTCGATATTGTGCGGCATCACCTTCGACATAAAGTCGCGAGCCATTTCGTAGACTTTGGGGTGATCGATCAGCATCTCTGTAATGTCGGTGCGGAGATAGTCGCGAATAGCGCGAACGACTAGGTTTCCTTCCTGATAGATAAGGAAAGGAGCCTTACCATTTGTGGCTGCCTCATCGATGGCATCGGAGAGCTGCTCAAGGTAGTTGAGATCCCACTGAAGCTCTTCCTGGCTCTTGCCGACACCTGCAGTCCGTACGATGACACCCATGTCATCACGAATTTCTAGCTGATTCATAATCGAGCGGAGATCACCGCGATCATCCCCTTCAATGCGACGGGAAACGCCACCTGCACGAGGATTGTTGGGCATTAGCACCAGGTAACGACCAGCTAGGCTGAGGAAGGTGGTGAGGGCTGCACCCTTATTACCACGCTCCTCTTTTTTGACCTGAACAATCACCTCTTGACCCTCTTTAATCATCTCACTGATATTGGGGCGACCAGAAAATTGAACATCAGGGTTGAAGTAGCTGCGAGCGATCTCTTTCATCGGTAGGAAGCCGTGACGATCTGCACCGTAGTCGACAAATGCGGCCTCTAAGCTCGCTTCGACGCGGGTTATTTTGCCTTTGTATATGTTTGATTTTTTCTGTACCGAGCTGGCACTTTCGATATCTAGATCGTAGAGACGCTGGCCATCGACCAGTGCGACACGCAACTCTTCAGGTTGAGTCGCGTTAAACAACATTCTTTTCATTTAATTGTAATCCCGTACGCCACCATCTCGGTAGAGATAGCCTGAGGCAGGGAGATGATCAATTCACTGAATTCATCATGTCCGCTCTAAACTGGGCTTTTATATAGAGTCAATCCAGAAGGATTGTAAAGAGGGCCCGGTTATTGTGCCTCGCCTTTCACTTCGTTGAAGGCGGGGTAACTATATTTAGTCCATCTCAAACTGCTCGACTCTTAAATTTATAGAGGGTGCAGGAGGCGGACTTAGTAAAAAAATCACCAATCAGCAACAGGCTGGAAGGTGGCTAAATCTTTTCGCTTATATCTCTATTCCGAGTTCGTTCACCTTAAATTGTATGGGAACGCTATATCTCGGTTTATCATCTGTAAAGTGCTCAGCAGGTACTTATGCGGCATCTTTAACAACTTGTTAAGCGATTCCACAGAATATATCAGTATTGGGGGGTAGCATCAATCATAAATAGTTATTACAGAAGGTTTTTTTCGATTAATTGAGGCCATAGAAGCTCTCCGTTGTTATCATATATCTCATGTCACAGATTAATTACCCAAAAGTCCAAATGGTTACCATCGATCACGCCTCAGACGGGCAAAGAATCGATAATTTCCTGATAAGGGTGCTCAAAGGCGTTCCCAAGACTCGAATCTACCGAATCATTCGCAAGGGTGAGGTACGAGTCAATAAGGGGCGTATCAAGCAGACCTATCGCCTGAAACTGGACGATGTGGTGAGAATTCCGCCGGTTAGAATGGCAGAGGATCAAGGGCCGGTAAAGGTGGGGGAGGAGCCTCTTAAACGGCTCCAGCAATCAATTATCTTTGAGGATTCTCGATTTCTGATCTTAAATAAACCCTCGGGCATG
>JAOTST010000356.1 GCA_029864785.1 Chromatiales bacterium
GGGTCGTCTAATACCAGCTGGTACGGGTATGGCTTCACATGAAGAGCGTCGTAATCGTCGTACTGCTGCATTAGAAGCTGCTTTTATTTCTAAAGAAGAAATGGTTGCTGCTGAAGAAGTTGAAGAGGTGCTTTCAGCTGAAGTAATTGAAGGCGCTTCACCTGGTAACGAAGCTGAGTCTCAGCAGGACGCGTAAACAAGAATTGTGTTCTTGCCAGGTTAATAACTGGTAAAGCACGTATTGCTAGCAAACAAGGTGGGGTTTTATGTCTGCATCGCTTGACAGATTTGAGTGATGAGCATAGAATTTCGCCTCCGTCGACAGGCCTATTTGGTCTGTCGTTTATTTTGAGCTTGTAGGAATCATCCTCAAACGCCCGTCTGATTGGGTTTTAAAGAAGGTATTAGATGACAACGATTAATCAATTGGTGAGAAAGCCGCGTCAAAGCAAGGTTGTAAAAACCAATGTGCCTGCGCTTGAGGCATGTCCACAACGACGTGGTGTGTGTACCCGTGTGTATACCACGACACCTAAAAAACCTAATTCGGCAATGCGTAAAGTTGCCCGTGTGCGTCTGACGAATGGCTTTGAAGTAACAAGCTATATCGGCGGTGAAGGCCATAACTTGCAAGAACATTCCGTGGTACTAATTCGTGGCGGTCGTGTAAAGGATTTGCCTGGTGTTCGTTATCACGTCGTACGCGGTAGCCTGGATACGCAGGGTGTTGCTAATCGACAGAAAGGCCGTTCTAAATACGGCGTTAAGAAGCCTAAAGGTTAATAGAGATGTCTAGAAGAAGAGAAATTCCCAAGCGTATCGTCCTTCCTGATCCTAAATTCGGAAGTTTGCAGATTGCAAAATTTGTCAACATGATCATGAAAGGTGGTAAAAAATCTACCGCAGAATCAATCATGTATAACGCACTAGATCGCATTACTGAAAAAGCTGATGGTGAGGCTACAGAGGTAATGGAGCAGGCATTGGAAAATGTAAAGCCAATGGTTGAGGTTAAATCTCGCCGTGTTGGTGGTGCAACTTATCAAGTGCCAGTTGAGGTCCGTCCAGATCGTCGTGTAGCTCTAGCTATGCGTTGGATTATTGAGGCTGCGCGTAAGCGCGGTGAGAAATCCATGCAGTTGAAGTTGGCTGGTGAGTTAATGGATGCATCTGAGAATCGCGGTTCCGCTGTCAAGAAGCGCGAAGATACACATCGTATGGCTGAAGCTAATAAGGCATTTGCTCACTTCCGTTGGTAGTGATTTGCTTTCTGGCTTGAGTAGTGGCGCGTACCACACCTATTGATCGTTACCGAAATATCGGCATCATGGCACACATTGATGCGGGTAAGACGACAACAACGGAACGCATTCTTTTTTACACCGGTATTTCACATAAGATAGGCGAAGTACACGATGGCGCTGCTACCATGGATTGGATGGAGCAGGAGCAGGAAAGAGGGATTACTATTACTTCTGCAGCAACCACTTGTTTTTGGAGTGGTATGGATAAGCAGTACAAGCAACACCGTATCAATATTATTGATACGCCGGGGCACGTTGATTTCACAATTGAAGTTGAGCGTTCTCTTCGGGTGCTTGATGGTGCCTGTGCTGTCTTTTGTGCTGTTGGCGGTGTTGAGCCACAGTCCGAAACTGTTTGGCGTCAGGCTAACAAATATTCAGTTCCGAGAATGGTCTTTGTTAATAAGATGGATCGTGTCGGCGCTGATTTTTTACGTGTTGTTGACCAGATAAAAAGTCGTTTGGGTTCAGACCCAGTTGCAATGCAGGTCGCGATTGGTGCAGAGGAAGATTTTGAAGGTGTAGTCGATCTCATAAAGATGAAGGCAATTCATTGGAGTGAGGGAAACATGGGTTCAGAGTTTTCTGAAAGTGAGATTCCTGAAGAATTATTGGGCTTGTGTCAGGAAAAGCGTGAGCAGATGTTGGAAGCTGCAGCAGAAGCCAATGAAGAATTGATGGATAAGTATCTGGAGCAGGGAGATTTAGCTGCAGAAGATATAAAGCAGGGTATCAGGATACGTACCCTGGCTAACGAGATTGTACCGGCATTCTGTGGTTCTGCTTTTAAGAACAAGGGTGTGCAGGCTATGTTGGATGCGGTGATTGATTACATGCCGTCACCGACTGACGTGCCTGCAATTGAAGGTATTCTTGATGATGAGTCAGTTGGAACTCGACCTTCTTCTGATGATGAGCCTTTTGCGGCTTTGGGTTTTAAGATTGCAACCGACTCTTTTGTTGGTACCCTGACGTTTTTTAGAGTTTATTCGGGTGTGCTCAAAACGGGTGATGCAGTTTATAACCCGGTTAAGGGTAAAAAAGAGCGTGTTGGTAGAATTATGCAAATGCACGCTAACAGTCGTGAAGAGGTAAAAGAGGTTCGTGCGGGTGATATTGCTGCAGCTGTCGGCCTAAAGGATGTTACTACAGG
>JAOTST010000357.1 GCA_029864785.1 Chromatiales bacterium
CTGAGACCACTTCACGGCAGATCTTTTTATCATCTTCGATATTTGCATGGTCTCTACCGGGAACGTTACATACAGTGATGCCACGTTCTTTTGCCGCTTCCAGATCGATGTGATCGGTTGCTTCGCCTGCAGCCACGATCATCTGTATTTTAAAAGCCTTATCGAGCATTGCTCTATTGACTGCATCCGAAGCGGCAACGATCACATCACAGCGCCAGACAACCTTTTCAATATCATCGGGCTCTACCGTTAGGTATTGCTCCCAACCATATTTGGTTAGGTTCAGGTTGGGAAACCATGCTTCACCGGGCATGTTGGCAGCATCGATCATAACGACTTTCATGAAAACTCCACTAAAATTGTATTTGGGTAATTATAACGGTGTACGGGATTGGTTTGTGATTTTTATGGGAGAAGATCATTAGATTTTCCCCTTAACTATTAGCAGGTTGGTTGTTTAAGATGATGTATCATCAACCTACTTTTTGAGTGTAGAGTTGCAGGAGTTTATGGTGGTTAAATCGATATCCATTTCGGTATCTGGGCAGGGACTGCACAATATTACTCGTATGATTAAGGCGGTGGTGACCGATTCGATGATCGATGAGGGGATCTGTAACCTGTTGATTCAGCACACTTCAGCGAGTTTAACCATTCAGGAGAATGCCGATCCATCGGCAAAACGTGACTTGGAGAATTGGCTAAATCGGCTGGTTCAGGAAAATGATCCGCTCTATACCCATGTTCTGGAGGGGGCGGATGATATGCCCTCGCATATTAAGTCGGCGTTGACCTCAACAACACTCTCTATTCCTGTTCTTGATGGGGCATTGGCGCTGGGAACCTGGCAGGGGATCTACCTCTGGGAGCACCGCAAAATGTCGAGTACACGGCGGGTTGTGGTTCATGTTGGAAGTTAGTGGGTTTCACTGGAAGTGATGGATATGCCAGAGCCTTGTCCGGATGGCTATCAGGAAATATGCGCCCTAAAAGAGCTTAAGGCGTTAAAGACGATCGGTTTTACCTACCTCAAGGGTGAGCAGGAGTTGAACGCCTTTATCGTTTATAAAAAGGGTGAAATTTACGCGTATCAGAACAGCTGTCCCCACACGGGGGTGACATTAAACTGGCAGCCCAACCAGTTTCTCTCCTTTGATGAAGAGGTCATTCAGTGTGCTATGCACGGTGCACAATTTCGGATTAATGATGGCTTTTGTCAGAGAGGACCTTGTCGTGGTCAATCTCTTGTGGGTATAGAGGTTGCGATTTGCGGCGAAATAGTCATAATTTGTCCTTCGAATAAAGAATAATAAGGCTCCATGATGAACGTAATGCGCTCAACAATCGTATTAGCTTTACTGGCGGTTATCAGCTCCAGCTCATTTGCTGCAAAAGTGATCTACGTGAATGATGTCCTTCGTGTGGGGGTTCGATCTGAGCCTGTATCGGGTGCAAATACGGTCTCGGTAATTAAGACCGGCGAGGCGCTGGATGTTCTGGATAGCAGTGATGCCAAATATTTTAAAGTTAGGACGCCTGCTGGTCGGATTGGTTGGGTGAGCCGCACCTATGTCAGCGATGATAAACCGGCCTTCATGAGGCTTGAAGATGCTCAAACAGAGCTTGATTCACTGAAGAGTGAGCTTAAAACGGCCGAAGTTGATTTTACTAAAATTCAAGAGCTCAATCTCTCGCTTGAAGGGGAGCTCAGCCGTGCCAAGGCAGAAAAAACGCAGATCCAGTTTGAGCTTGCTGAGCTCAAAGGATCTGCGCTAATTCCTGAAGAGTATCAGATGGTTGCCTGGGGTACAGGCACCGTCCTGCTGATCCTTTTGGGATATTTTGCAGGGATACATCGCGTCCGTAATCGGGTTCGTACCCGATTTGGTGGACTGGACGTTTAACCGAAACGTTTCGCGCCAAAGCCGCCGTTACCGCTAATAAATCCGCGATAGAGATCATTAAACTCCTCTACAACCGAATCCTTGACGCTTGCGCGTTGCAGGAGATTATCAGACCACGCCTTCAGCTTTGGCAGACCATCCAGCAGTCCCATGGGATGCCACTGCTCCAATAGGTTGAGGCGCATAAAGAATGGCGCGTAGGCGGCATCGGTTAATGCGAATGTTTCACCATTAAAGAAGCTTCCCTGAACCATCGGTTCAAGCAGGGCGAGTTTATCTTGCAGATCTTTCTCTGCGGCATCGCAACCCTCTTCATCTTGGGCAGCAATGACCATTTTGAACTGGCCCTCCAACAAGGTTGAAGCAAACTCATTCCATGCCCGATTTTGTGCCTTCTGAAGCGGATCGACGGGGTGCAATGAAGGTGGGGTGATCTCGTCGAGGTACTCCATGATGACTGCGGACTCAAAGAGTACGGCATCACCTGATTTGAGAAGAGGAACCTTGCCCAGTGGTGAGATCGCTTTAAACCAATCGGGCGTCTCTTTGGGG
>JAOTST010000067.1 GCA_029864785.1 Chromatiales bacterium
TTTAATGAACCCTTCTTTCGCGAAGTTGCTGAAAAGATCCCCGACCAAATCGTGCTGATGCTGGCCGATCTAGATGGTGAGGCTATTGCCGGAGCCCTAAGCTATCGCAGTGATACCACCCTCTATGGTCGTCACTGGGGATGCATTGAAGAGATCGACATGCTTCACTTTGAACTCTGCTACTACCAAGGGATTGAGTATGCGATTAAACATGGCTTAAAAAATTTTGAACCGGGTGCTCAGGGCGAACATAAAATTGCCCGTGGCTTTTTACCCACCCTCACTCGCTCGAGTCACTGGGTGGCCGATGAACGTTTTCAGCAGCCTATTCGAGATCATGTTGCGCATGAGCATACGGCAGTTGCTGAGTATATTGATGAGCTTGCCAGCTCAAGCCCCTACAAGTCACCATCGTTCTAATCTGTAATTCTTGGGGATTCCTATTAGGGGGGGCAATTAAGTATCGTGTCACCATAATTTCAATGGCTCTCGATTGCTTAACAACATAAATACGGCATGTGCCGGTAGAGAGAAGTGACTGTATAAAATCGAAAACAAGACAGCCATAAACCGTGACGTCTGTTGCCTGGATAGGTCTGAGGAGTTTAACTGTGAGTCGATTTAGGGCATCAGGGCTAATACCCTGACACTACTGCTCATGTTCTCATGACCTTTTTTTATTGTTGTGTGACATGAGTAGGTGGGGGTGACAACGACCACCCCCACCTATGGGCCTTAGTAGATGTCGTGCATGGTATTGTAGACGTTAAACTTACCTGTTGGTGTGATCAGACGCTTGTCTTTAATCACGGCCTTCAATGTACGGGTTTTGTCATCAACCACTACAATTGCAGACTCCTGCTCCTTGCCACTCCACACCGAGAACCAGACCTCATCACCCGCCTTATTGAACTCAGGTTGAACAACACGCTTAGGTCCTTCACCAAGTCCGGCCCATTTGCCAATAGGAAGAACCTTATACCCCTTATCAAGATGTTTGATGTCGAACACAGCAACTGACTGACTCGCCTTAGCATCAGGATTCAAAGGGGTGTCTGTATAGAGATTGTTCGATTTAGGGTGGGTCTTGATAAAGAGTGATCCACCACCCTGTCCCTTGAGGGTACGTACCACCTTCCAAGCATTTTTCTTATGTCTTTGAGGGTCGGTACCGATCAACGATATACCATCATCGCCCAAATCACTGGTAGCCCATACCGGTCCATATTTCGGATCAATAAAGTTGGCGCCACGACCAGGATGAGGGATCTTACCGACATCAACCAGAGCGGCAAGCTTATCCTTTTTAGAATCAATTACCGCGATCTTATTTGACTTATTTGCTGCTGTCATAAAGTAACGCATGGTTGAGTCCCAACCACCATCATGGAGGAAACGGGCAGCACCAATGGTGGTTATTTTAAGATTATCTACATCCTCATAATTAACCATTAACACCTTACCCGTCTCTTTGACGTTGACGATAAACTCTGGATGCTCATGCGAGGCAACAATAGCGGCAACACGCGGTTCAGGATGATACTCCTGAGTGTCGACAGTCATCCCACGGGTGGCGACAATTTTCTTCGGCTCCAGGGTATCACCATCCATGATCACAAACTGCGGTGGCCAGTAAGTTCCGGCGATAGCGTACTTATCTTCCCATCCCTTGTACTTAGAGGTTTCAACTGAACGAGCCTCCATGCCCACCTTGATTTCAGCGACATTACTTGGCGTTTTCATCCATAAATCAACGAGATTAACCCGCGCATCACGGCCGATAACATAGAGGTAACGTCCCGAGGCGGAGACACGCGAGATATGCACCGCATAGCCTGTATTAATAATGGTGACAATCTTTTTGCTATCACCATCGATCAAGGCAATCTCTCCCGCATCACGCAGGGTAACCGAGAAGATATTTTCTAAATTGTAATTGTTCATCTTCCGCTTTGGACGTTTATTTGGAGGTACGATAAGCTTCCAGCTGGCCTTCATTTCAGGCATTCCAAATTCGGGAGGCTGTGGCGGCTCGTGTTGCAGGTAGCGTGCCATCATATCTACCTCTTTCGCATTTAAAACACCGGTGGTCTGCCATGCAGGCATACCGGCTGGCGAACCAAAACCTATGAATGCCTTAAGATAATCGGTACCCTTTGCCAACGTGAGATCAGTGGTCAACGGCTTACCGGTTGCCCCTTTACGTAATACGCCGTGACAACCAGCGCAACGTTCAAAAAATATCTTTTTGGAACGAGTAAATTCGGCATCAGTCATCGCCGGAGCCTTGAGCCCTTTCCCCTCAGCATGACTGTCTTCTGAGTAGCCCTGCATCGTCAATAGACCGAGCGCAGATATGACGGCGATAACTAACGCACGTTGTTTTCCAAACTTTTTCATGATTTATCTCTCCTGGAACTAAATTATTATTATTTATTGTTTGTTATGTAAGAGACTTTCATTAATTATTTTTATAAAAAAGACTCCTACACATTCGATGCTAACACCGGCTATAAAAATAACGCCTTGACACAGGTCAAAAAAATAGAGAATTAGGTTTGCTCGAATAGGCGCTGACTTAACACTGAAATTGCTCCGAAAGTCTCTGTGTATAAGGGAGGTACAACATAGAAAGACCTGGCCCTTTTTTTCGTTTGAGCCAGGATTCCAAGGTGAACAGAAAATAACCCGAGGATTTCTACCCACCCTTACACACTTCAGCACTGGGGGTAGATAAACGTTTTCAGAGACCTATACGTGGCCATGTAGTCCACGAATGTGCGGCAGTTACCGAGTATATTGATAAGCTTGTCAGCTCAATCCCCTACAAATCACCATCGACCCAATCTGTAATTATTGGTGCTGTTAGGAATGATAATTAAGCATCGTGTCCCCCAAAATTCCTAGCTCATTGGATTTTTGTTTAGAACAATCGATTCTGATTATCTTCCTCAAGAGGTGTAACACGCTTTACTAAAACTGTAGGGCGCCGTTCTGCAATGTGGTGCTTCTTGGTTAGGCGGGTAATTGTTCCTTCCAATACGCATTTTAAAAAAAGAGCAGGCTTATATTGAACAACACTACCCTCTTCTGGAATGCAGTTGAGAATATGGCCTTTATATTCCAGACCTACAGAATTAGAAGATTCATTTCCCCTCGTCAACTTCCCTTCCAACTTCACGCTCTGACCATGCTCAAGCTCTGGGAATAAAAATTCTTCTTCCTCAACCTCGATATCACTCCCAAGGAAAAGTGGTTTCTCTCCATACTCAATACTAACTTCACTGACAATACCATTGTTATTTACACCAATTGTCAAAGCACGTTTTCTCGTGACAACTTCTGAAATACGTTGGAGGATTTTTCTGGGTGCTTCAGATATCCATTTAAAATGTTTTAAAGGGATGAATATATGGTCACCTTGATCATTAGGAATTCCAATTACAGAATTATTATCTTTCCATTTAATATTCTCGGTATCCCAATCTTTGTTTTTCTTCGTGTGCTTTACTAAGAGAACAAGTGACTGAATTGCTTCTACTGAAGCTCTTAATACTTCACCAGAAGTTTTATCCCCAACATCATTACCAGCAAGCTTTTCTCCAGCTTTTTTTGCATACCCCAATGCAAACGCTCCTGAAACTGCGCCTAGTCCACCAAGTACATATGCGATCCATGAACCTTCACCTATTTTTACTGGTGTTTGGTAATCGAGCTTTGCATAACTCGGGGATTGACGTTCTATAAAAAAACGAATTGCCTCATCTAGCCCAATTAAAGCCGTTCCAGCACTAGCGGCCTTTAGGAACATCCTCACCTTGGTACTTAAGGAAACCGATTTCTTCTAGTTCTTCTATGTCCATCTGTAATCCTTTCTACAACCAAATCATCCCAAACAATATTCCGTTAGACATACCGATGGGTATTTAGGCTTTTTTTCTAACAGAGCCAGATATTTATAGGATGCCACCAATGTCGGCTTGATCCATGCTGTTAAAATATCCATCTATTAATTGAGACTACTCCGTTGGCAACCGGATTAAAAGTTAGAGATCTGTTGCCTACCTCCTTCGAGTTATATTTACTTTCGCTAATTTAAGGTACTTTGTTGTTTCGCAATGGACTGAATAACATTTAATTAAAAGGGATATTTTACCGCCAATTTAATCCTTCTAACCCTGTTTCCGAGGTTCGTTTTGAGTGAGTTTCTAGGTCAGTCCAACACCGAGTCCATCGTTGTTATTATCCGTTCCCTGTGTAGCATTGATGATCCAGGTGTCAGCGATGATCTTATCGAACATTTCTCCGAGCACTGCGAATCCCTAACCACTGATGAGGTCGATGATGCACTGCGTCAACTAAGCAACGAAGGGGTGAAGTTTAATGGTGAGCCCCGTGTGATTGAACTTTATCACGGTCTGCTGCAAGAGAAATTGGCGGCGGCGGAACGTAACCTCTATCCGGCAGGACACCCAGTACGGATCTATATGGAGGAAAATACCCTCATCCGTAATCTATTTGCTCGGCTTAACCGCATCGCGCCGGTGACTGAAGCGGATCGTGCTTTGGCAACAACGTTAATTGGTGAACTGAGTCGGGTAGATCTCCACTACCTCCGTAAAGAGAACCAGCTCTTCCCCCTGCTTGAGAAGCACGGTTGGAACAGCCCAAGCCAAAATATGTGGGCACTGCATGATGAAATTCGCGCTCAACTCAAAGAGGCTCGCACACTGGTTATTGACGGTGCTGTCGAGACGCTCAACCGCTGTTTGGGACCGATGCAGAGCAACATGGTGCGATTGATATCGATTGAGGAGGGAACGCTCTTCCCCAACGCCATGGAGCTATTAGAGGCGTGCGAGTGGGAAGAGATGCGCGAAGGTGATAGCGAGATTGGCTGGATGCTTGCCGAAGAGCCCACCCTATTTCCGACACAGACCGCTGAACCTATTGAGCATAGTGAGTCTGCTGACGAGTATACCCACCCATCACAACTCACCGAACCCTCAGAGCTACCCAACATCACCGAGCAGATGCATCACTATGATGAGGGATATATGACACCGGAGCAGGTCAATCTGCTACTCAAAGTGCTCCCTCTCGATATCACCTATGTTGATGAGAATGATCGCGTCATCTTCTACAATCGCGGCGAGGAGCGCACCTTTCCCCGCAGCAAGAACATCATTGGTCGTGAGGTGCGCTTCTGCCACCCCCCCAAATCGGTCGATACCGTGCTAAAGATTCTCGAAGAGTTTAAAAAAGGCACCCAAAATGTCGCCGACTTCCGCATCCACGTAAAGGGACGCTATATTTTGATCCGCTATTTCGCCGTGCGCGATTCAGATGGCACCTATCGAGGTGTGGTGGAGATGTCACAGGATATTACCGACATACAGACTTTGGAGGGTGAACAACGTCTTCTCGATTGGGAATAAACAATAATATTGTTGATTTAAATCATATCCGTTTTTCAAAATATCATCTATTCTGCGTCATCAATATATAGAAGGATATTTAACCACCATGCTTATTGATGATGAACTTGCCAGCATAGACAAGAGACTCCCTATCTCTGAAAAGCTCAATGCCATCCACAAGGAGATTAAACGACACGCACCATTTGTTGATCGCATTGCCATCGCCATCTATGACGAAGAGAGTGACCTTCTAAAAACATTTATAGCCAGCTCCGATAACCCATCAACCTTACGTTATTATCAGAGCCCACTTAAACAGTCCGCCTCTCTGGTAGAGCTCGTTGATTCCGGAAAATCCCGTGTCATTAATGATCTTTCAGTCTTTTCAGAGGTCGATAAACAACATCGCAAATCCATCGATAAAGAGGGCTATACCTCCAGTTACACCTGCCCCATCTATAACAATGAGGTATTCACCGGGTTTATCTTTATAAATTCCCGCGAAAAAAATGTGTTCACGCCATCGGTTTTGAGTGAACTCTCCCCTTTCGCACACCTGATCAGTCTAATTACCGCTAAAGAGCTTGATCTTGTCAATGTGCTCCTCGGTTCGGTCTGTACCGCACTCGACATCAGTCATCATCGTGACCCTGAAACGGGCGCGCACCTTGAGCGCATGTCTCGCTACAGCCGCTTGATTGCGCTAGAGCTTGCACCAACCCATCAACTTGATGATGAATACATTGAATATCTCTACCGCTTTGCCCCTCTACATGATGTGGGCAAAATTGCCATTCCTGACAATATCCTGTTAAAGCCCGGTCGTCTCACCGATGAAGAATTTGAGATAATGAAGTCACATAGCAGCAAGGGACGAGATATGATTGACCGTATGCTCAATAATTTCAAATTAACCGAAATGAAGCATACCGACATGCTGCGAAATATTATTGAGCACCACCATGAGACGCTGGATGGGCAAGGCTACCCAAACCAGCTTCAGGCTGAAAATATTCCTTTAGAGGCGCGAATTACCACCGTCGCCGATATCTTTGATGCCCTGACAAGTCAACGGCCCTACAAAAAAGCCTGGAGTAATGATGAGGCATTTGCAGAACTGACCTCCATGACCCAATCCAAGTTAGACAAGGTGTGTGTCGATGCACTTATCAAGCGCAGGGTAGATGTTGAGCAGATTCAGAAACAGTTTGAAGATGACTATTTCGGTTAATTCTGAACAGAGATGCTGATAGAGACGGCATAGCAATCAAATTCAAGTTTATCTTTCGATAGCCGATATATGGGCTATGCCTAAAATGCGCCAAAAACTTAATTATCGCCCCATCTCTCTATTGGAAATGACCATGCGTCAAACCCTTGAGGGCGTGGAGGATTTTGCCTCCGATTTTGGTTTTGGCACGGATCTGAGCGATATAGACTTTGAACTGCTCGACACCCATGCCGTTGAGGCGATGCCCACCAAGACCATTTCACAACCATTTACCGCACGCATTCTACGTTTTCCACGTAGAGCATAATCATTCGCCATTAAATTGAAAAAATCGGGGCAAAACAGCCGTCCTGATTAGCGCAGCTACTTTGAATAGCGTAGAATTAACATCCTTGTGTTAAGCAACTACAGACTGTAACAAATTGAAATTTCATCTATTTTTTATAGCCCATTGCGGCTATGTGGTAGTGGACGACCAACGTGACTGAATACGCCCTTATTCTGGTTAGCACCGTACTGGTCAATAATTTTGTGCTGGTCAAATTTTTGGGTCTCTGCCCTTTCATGGGCGTTTCACGCAAGCTTGAAACCGCCATGGGCATGGGGCTAGCGACAACCTTTGTGCTCACCCTCTCATCAATCTGTAGTTATCTGGTCAATGAGTACCTGCTCATCCCACTAGGACTAGAGTATCTGCGCACCATCGCTTTCATTCTGGTCATTGCCGTGGTGGTGCAATTTACTGAGATGGTTGTTCACAAAACAAGCCCGCTGCTCTATCAGGTGTTGGGAATTTTTCTACCGCTAATTACCACCAACTGTGCCGTGCTCGGCGTTGCTCTACTCAACACACAGACCGGCAATGGTTTTGTTGAGTCCGCGCTCTATGGTTTTGGTGCAGCCGTCGGCTTCTCACTAGTGCTGATTCTGTTTGCTGCAATGCGCGAACGGATCTTTGCCGCTGATGTTCCTCTACCATTTCGTGGCGCTGCCATCGCACTGATTACTGCGGGTATGATGTCGATCGCCTTTATGGGCTTCTCTGGTCTGATTAAA
>JAOTST010000358.1 GCA_029864785.1 Chromatiales bacterium
TCTCATTAAAGGGTTCGAGCCTCTCCTTCTCCGTAGACGATGCATATTTAATGTTTCCTAAGGTTTGACACTTTGCAGGGTCGGCTCCAAGGGAGATGAAGGCATCGCGATCGGACTCTGAACGGGTGGCGATTTGATCCACTTGTGTAAGCGCATTGCGATAGAGTCGGCGTACCCAGGCGGGTGATGAGAGAGATTTGTGGGAGAGTCTGCCGTTGATAATCTCTACGGGAATACCTTGCTTGCTGCACTCCCGAAAGAGGTTTGGCCATATCTCGGTTTCAACTACAAAGAACGCTTTCGGATGTATGCGCTTAAGAAAGCGTTGAACAGCATGGTTGAAATCGAAAGGAAGAAAGTGGTGGGTAATATTGGGAACTCTTCTCTGGGCATTTTGAAAACCGCTGATGGTTGTGGTGGTGAGGAGAATTGGTTGCTCTGGATGAGCTGTCATGAATCTCTTTAACAGCGGAATTACGGCGTTGACCTCTCCCACCGATGCCGCATGAAACCATAAAGGTTTTTTCTGATGCGGAGGTCGCTTAGGAACAAATCCAAGTCGCTCCTTGGGATAGCGGCCTATGCCCCCTTTCCATCCCTGCCAAATAAAGAGGAGCAGGAGAGGTAATCCCATCAGGATCAGTAGAAGACGATAGAGTAGGCGACTAGCACTCATAGGGAGAGGGCGCGTTATCTGGACGGGTACGGAAACGGCGATGCATCCACAAATATTGGGCAGGTTCCTGTTTAATGTAGGGCTCTATGAGTTGGTTGATGGTCGTTGCATCCAATAGTTCATCTCCCGACGGAAAGTTTTCTAGTGGCGGTAGGATATAGATGTCGTAACCAGAACCATCATGACGACGCAGTGGATAATAGGGCACGACCACGGAACCACTCATTTTGGTGATACGTGCGGTAGTGGTAATAGTGCTGGTGGGAACCCCCATAAAAGGTGCAAAAACACTCTGGTTATCACCAAAGTCCTGATCGGGTAGATACCAGCAGGTGAGTTTTTTCTTGAGGCCGCGAACCATGCCACGCAGGTCGTGGTGAGTGATGGCTCTAATAAAATAGTGGAGTCGACGGTAGGTGGTGTAGTTCTCAAATAGTGGATTGCCCTTCTGCTCTTTATAGAGATACTGAAAGGGATGTTGATCGGAGAGGAGTCTGCCCGCTATTTCAAAACAGGTGAAATGGGCGCTTAGAAGAACGACTCCTTTACCTTGGGCTGAGGCATCTGTTAGATGTTCCATGTTGTGAATATGGGCCAGTTTGTGGATTCGTTCCTTGCTTCCCCACCAACTGAATGCACTCTCAATGATGGTACGTCCGGCATTGTGAAAGTGTTCTATTAAAATTCTTTTTTGTTCGCTTTCTGAAAGTTCGGAAAAAGCCATCTTGATATTGGTTGCGGCAACTGACCGGCGGCACCGCATGAGCCAGTACATTAGCTGCCCTAGGGCGCCACCAATCCACATCATTATTGGATAGGGGAGAAACACGATGAGACGGAGTAGTCCCAATCCAATCCATGTCGGCCAATGGCGCGGAGTCAGATATTGGCTCGCATGAAAGGAGGGGGGTGTTATTTCAGGCACGAATGAATCATCAACAGAGCTTGCTGTGGCATGCGAAGCTTCCGTATCCCTACTCACGCCCCTCACCTACTTCCTGTAGGCTACACCACGTCGTTTGGCCATCTTGCGGCCAATCTTCTCAAGATCTGCCTGGCCAATGAGGTGTTGGGCTATATTAAATAGCTCCTCCTCCTCGAATACGACATGGGTGCGTTGTAGTTCGATAAACTCTCTAGCCACTGCGGCAAACGCAGCGCTATCTTTAATTGATATGGGATTGGCCAATTGTGGTGCGATAGTGGCCCATAGCGCATCCTGCCGCTCGTGTTCTTTTCGAGCCTGATTGACGCGATCTGCAAGTTTAAGTGAAGTGCGATTAAGAATAGGAAAAATTTCTAGCTCTTCATCATCGTGATGTTGCTTGCCTGCGGTCTTAAAGTAGCGATAGATTTTGCCAGCCCCTCCGGCAATTTCAAAACCGATGGGCCCACTCTCTATTTTTTGAGTGATCTCCTCTAGCTGCTCACAGAAATTGAGGATATTTTTGTGACACGCCTTGAGTAGCTCTAGAGGCTGACTAAAATCGGGTACGGTTTCTGGAAAGGGGCTGTTTGAGCTCATGCTATTTTAAGTGGTTGTTAATTTGCGTTAGGTCACTCTCAGTGAGGGCGCCAACTACCTCTTTCAACTTCAGGGTAGCAAGAAGATAGTCATAACGAGCCCGAGCGTAGTCACGTTTGGAACGAAACTGTTCTCGCTGGGCATTGAGGAGATCAAGTGTGGTGCGGGTTCCCGCATCAAATCCCGCCTGGATCGCCTTATAAGCGGTTTGATTGGAGGAGAGCGCTTGACGGTAAGCCTTCACCT
>JAOTST010000359.1 GCA_029864785.1 Chromatiales bacterium
CAAGTCCGGTTAACTCTCAATATTGTGCCCACCGTATAGCAATTATCGGACAAATCGCGGCTAATTCAATAGTCAATCAATCACCATCTGATCACGATGGATCAGTTCAGGCTCATCGATATAACCCAAAATCCCCTCAATATCGCCACTTGCGTGTCCCATAATTTTTCGAGTCTCCTGGCTGCTGTAGTTAACCAGACCCCGCGCAACCTCCACACCATCAGCACCAATACAGGCAACCAACGCTCCTCTCTCAAACTCTCCCGACACTCCTTTAATGCCAACTGGCAGCAGACTCTTTCCTGACTGGCGCAATACATCAGCGGCACCATTATCGATCAGCAGCTGCCCCTTCACTCGAAGGTGTCCGGCCAGCCACTGTTTACGCGCGACCAGACGCTCTTTATCGGGTGTAAACAGGGTTCCAATATGTTCGCCCTGAAAAAGCTTGTTCAAAACATCGGGTTCCCGACCCGCTGCGATTAGCGTGGCACAACCTGAACGTGCTGCCAGACGTGCAGCTCTCACCTTGGTCTGCATACCGCCGCGCCCTAGCTGACCACCACTCTCCGAGGCCATCGAATCTAGTTCTACTGCATTGACCTCTGTCTCACTGATCAATTTGGCATCAGGATTCTGACGTGGGTCACTATCAAACATGCCCTGTTGATCGGTCAGGATCACCAACATCTCTGCCTCAATCAAATTGGCCACCAGCGCCGCGAGGGTATCGTTATCTCCAAAGCGGATCTCATCGGTCACTACCGTATCATTTTCATTAATAATCGGTATAACCCCAAGATCGGTCAGGGTTCGCAGTGTCGATTTTGCATTGAGGTAACGCTCCCGATTAGAGAGGTCATCGTGGGTCAATAAAATTTGAGCCGTCTGGAAACCGTGACTTTTAAAGCGTGATTCATAGGCCTGTACTAACCCCATCTGCCCCACAGCAGCGGCAGCTTGAAGCTCATGCAGTGCATTGGGTCTTTTTGGCCACCCCAACCGGCTCATTCCTTCGGCCACTGAACCCGATGAGACCAAAACAATCTCGACCCCCTGACGATGCAGCTCCACCAGTTGTTCAACCCAGGCGGTAATCCCATCCTGATTCAACCCCTTTCCCTCATTAGTCAGGAGGGCGCTGCCTATTTTAACGACCCAGCGGTGGGTCTTGGAGATTGCTTCACGCGAAATCATTGCTCCTGACTCTCCGATAATTTCTCCTCAGCATCAACATTGTCATCGGCTATTTGATCAATTTTTTCTAGTGCTTCCATCACATTCTGAGCAAGCAGCTGAGTCCCCTCTTTTATGACTGCGCTAATTTTAAATACAGATCCTTGCCAACCGATCCCATCAAGGATCTCCTGACAACGCTGTTCTCGTTCATCTTCTGGCAACAGATCTATTTTATTCAACACCAGCCAACGTGGCTTATCGGCCAGCTCATCACTATATTTTTGGATCTCACCCTCAATCACCTTAAATGATTCAACCGGGTCACTCTCATCATAGGGGGCGACATCAACCAAATGGAGTAACACTCGGGTGCGCGCCAAATGTTTAAGGAACTGAATTCCCAACCCAGCACCCTCTGAAGCCCCTTCAATAATCCCAGGAATATCCGCGATGACAAAACTTCGATGCGCCTCAATACTGACAACCCCCAAATTGGGATGGAGCGTGGTAAATGGATAATCAGCCACCTTGGGTTTGGCTGCAGAGACCGCTCGAATGAGCGTAGATTTGCCCGCATTAGGAAGACCCAGCAGCCCCACATCAGCCAACACCTTCAATTCGAGAAGCAAGTTACGTGCTTCGCCCATGCTGCCGTTAGAGTGCTGACGAGGTGCGCGATTGGTACTGCTCTTATAACGAACGTTGCCCAGCCCATGAAAGCCGCCCTGGGCGATCTTTATCGGCTCCCCAACAACCAGTACGTCGGCCAATAACTCTTCGGTATCTTCATCATAGATCTGTGTGCCAACGGGCAGACTAATCGTAAGATCTTCCCCCCCTCTACCGGTACAGTTACGACTTTGTCCAGACTCTCCACTCTCGGCACGAAACGCCTTGGTAAAGCGTAGATCGATTAGGGTATTCAGGTTTTCATCGGCAACGACAAAGATGCTACCACCATCGCCACCATCACCACCATCAGGGCCGCCAAAGGGGATATATTTTTCGCGACGGAAGCTAACACAACCGTTTCCGCCTTTACCGGCCTCAATGCGAATTTTGGCTTCATCAACAAATTTCATGAAATGGGCGAGCTCCAACGGGCGAATCAAATAATTAGGCTGACCATTTTAACAGCCTTAGGCTGATAATAAGAGTCTTATATAGAGGCCTTATTCACACCCAAACCACGATACTTAAACACCCATATTCGTTGCATGCGACTTATACCGTGAATACAGCGAAGGGAGAAGAAGAAGAATAG
>JAOTST010000360.1 GCA_029864785.1 Chromatiales bacterium
TATCAACTAACCCATTGATATATATATACTATTTAGGAATATCACTACTGTTTTATGGATGGTTCTGGACCCATGGTGGGCAGACACTGGGGATGAGAGTATGGCGAATACAGGTGATCGATGAATCAGGGGAGCCCGTTAATTGGTCACAGGCGGCGATTCGCTTTGGTGTGGCGCTCCTCTCATGGTGCTGTATCGGAACCGGTTTTCTCTGGGCACTTTTCGATAACAAAAGTCGCGGTTGGCATGACCTTGCATCCAAAAGCCGACTCATCGTCATCCCCAAAAAATAGTCCCACAAACAATTAGGGCCCTCCAAATGGAGGGCCCTAATTTATTACAGTAGATGTGAGCTGATTAAGCTTCTGCTTTCTGCTGCTCTGCAATCTGCTTGCGTACATCTTCCATATCAAGATCCGTCGCCTGTCCAATCAACTGCTCAAACTGGCCACCCATCAACGCACCAGGCTGTGAATAGATAACGACCTGGTCACGGAAAACCATCAGGGTTGGGATTGAACGAATCTGGAAATGACCCGCCAGATCCTGCTCCTCCTCGGTATTGACCTTAACAAAGGTAATATTCTCATATTTCTCAGAGGTCTCTTCGTAGACAGGGGCAAACTGCTTACAGGGGCCACACCATGGTGCCCAAAAGTCGACTATAACGAAATCATTGCTATCAATAATCTCTTGGAAATTGTCTTTGGTTGCTTCGATGACTGCCATGGTAATTCTCCTAAACTTTTGAAACGTTAGTATATTAGATAAGATTAATATATGTCCATATACAATTTATTCAACCCTAAATATTTTATTGAAACTTTTTACTGCTTAAACTGAATGATCTTGCGGCGCGAACGCTTATCGGGTCGCCTTTGCGGCATCGGATTGGCCGCCGCAAACAGCTTCATCTGTTCGATATAGGCCTCACGCTTCGTCCGACTCTCCTCACTCTCAGAGAAAAGTGTTGCGGCAATGGTGGCCGAACCGCGTTTGTCACTTATTGCCTCGATAGTCACCTCAAAGGTGAGATTTCCCTTGCTGATGGTGAGAACATCACCCACCCGCACGGCTCTTGCCGGTTTAACCCGATTGCCATTGAGGTGGACATGACCACCACTAACCGCTTCAGTTGACAGCTTACGGTGTTTGAAGAAACGTGCCGCCCAGAGCCATTTATCGACCCGTGTTGACTCCAGTTCAGCCACGGTGACTACTCATCCTCTTTTGGCGGTTGGCAACCCGCAAGGAACTCCTGATAGAGATCGGTAGGGATAAAGGTATTAACCGCCGTCTCACAGGAGGGACAATCCTGTCGCAGCATCACGCCCAAAGAATCGGGATCATCATAATCCTCTCCCTCAATCATGCTGTAGTCGATCAAACCATCAAAGTGACAATCATCACAGTGGCTCCAAACCCTAATTTTTGTACTCAAAACTGTCTCTCAAATTATCAATATAATATCCTGTACGACCGCCATGGATGGCGGAAGTGCTGAAACAGCTTCCGCTCCAGCTCACGCTAAGTACCTACATCCATGTAGGCAATGCAGGACGCAATTTTCAGCCATAAAAATGGCCCCTGCACAATCAAGTGCAGGGGCCACTTTAACACTCCATAATGAAATGAATCTACTTACTCATCTCCAGCAGCATCTCATTAAGTTTTGCTACGAAGGTGGCCGGATCTTCAAGCTGACCGCCCTCTGCAAGCAGCGCCTGGTCAAAGATGATTGAGGCAAGGTCATCAAAACGCTCATCCTTCTCGCCATCCAGCTTTTTAACCAGCGGGTGCTCGGGATTAAGTTCGAGAATCGGCTTAATATCCGGCGCATCCTGACCCACTTGCTTGAGAATGCGCTCAAGATTGGCACTCATCTCGTTCTCTTCGGTCACCAGACAGGCGGGGGAGTTGGTTAGGCGGGTCGTTACACGCACCTCTTTCACCTTCTCTTCAAGCGTCTTCTTTACACGCTCGACCAACCCTTTGGCCTCTTCAGCAGCCTTCTCTTGCTCTTTCTTATCCTCGTCGTTGTCGAGGTCACCGAGGTCAAGTTCGCCCTTGGTGACCGACTTGAGTGTCTTACCATCAAACTCGGTAAGTGATGAGGAGAGCCACTCATCAACACGATCGGTCAACAGCAGCACCTCGATTCCCTTCTTGCGGAAGATCTCCAGATGCGGTGAATTTTTGGCCGCCGCAAACGAGTCGGCGGTGATGAAGTAGATCGCATCCTGCCCCTCTTTCATGCGCTCGATATAATCGGCAAGCGAGACATTCTGATCTTCACTGTCGGTATGGGTCGAAGCAAAACGCAGCAGTTTTCCAATCTGCTCCTTATTGGCGAAGTCCTCACCAGGACCTTCCTTCATCACCTTACCAAACTGCTCCCAGAACACGGCATACTGCTCTGCATCATTCTTGGCCATT
>JAOTST010000361.1 GCA_029864785.1 Chromatiales bacterium
CTCGTGGAGAAGAGGTCTGGGTCTCGGTTCGTGATGATAATAAGGTAAAGGTTTATGATACTCGAACCTTTAAAACAGTTTCAGAAATGGTGGTTAATTCGCCGAGTGGAATATTCTTTACGACACGTGCGCATAAAATTGGTCTCTGATTTATGTTAGTGGATCAAGAATGGAAAAGATGAGGTAGGAGTTGATATGAGTCATGAAAATGTACACTCCTTTGAAAGCATGAATAATTCCTCCATAGTGAATGAGCTTTCAGAGTTTGAGAAAAGATTACTTAATGACTATCAGCGTGATTTTCCGTTGAGCTCGACACCTTTTGCAGAACTATCTGAGCAACTGGGTGTGAGTGAAACTCGAATTATAGAAGCATTAGCCCACTTTAAATCGCACGGGCTAATTAGTCGTGTTGGCCCCGTTTTTGCTCCCAATCGTGTTGGTGTAAGTACGCTTGTTGCTATGGCTGTTCCGCCTGAATCACTTGATGATATTGCTGAAATAGTGAGTGGCTATCCTGAGGTCAATCACAATTATGAGCGTGAACATCATTATAACCTCTGGTATGTGCTTACCGCCCCTAATAAACAACACCTCGAAAGGGTGTTAGAGAGTATTCGCAACATTACTAAGCTGGATGCAATCTCTCTTCCCATGGTGAAGGCATACCATATTGATCTTGGATTTAAATTAAATTGGAAGCGTGAAGAGGAAAATTTACAGCAGCAGCAAGATCGTGCGGATGATCAATCGCAGCCGTTCATTGATTCAGTGGTTAATATAGAACAAGATATTTCAAATTCAATTTCTGAGCGTTTGGTGGCAGCAATTCAAGGTGGCTTACCGTTAGTTAGCCACCCTTATCAGAATATAGCCGAGCAGATTGGGATCAGTGAAGCGGACTGTATACAGCGCCTACAGAACTGGATTGATAATGAAACTATTAATCGTCTAGGTGTTGTTGTTCGACATCGTGAATTGGGCTATCGAGCCAATGCCATGGTTGTTTGGGATATTACCGATGAGAAGGTTGCGCAAGTAGGGCTCTGTTTTGCGGCAGCTGATTTTGTAAACCTTTGCTATCAACGTCCTCGCCACCTACCTGAGTGGCGCTATAATCTTTTTTGTATGATTCATGGGCAAGATCGAAAAGAGGTGTTGCAACGTGTTGAACGGTTGGCAAGCCAGTGTCTAGAAAGTAAACCTGCTTATGAAGTGCTATTTAGTTGTCGGAGATTTAAGCAGCGTGGCGCACGATATCATATGGATTCAAAATTGGTGACAACTAAAATGGCTAAAAAAGAGAGTGCCGATAATCAAAATACATTTTCTATTGTTAATGAATAATTTTTATGGATAATCTCGATCGTTCCATCATTAATGAGCTGCAAGGAGGATTTCCTATTTGTGAGCATCCCTATGCTGTTGTGGCTGAAAGTCTGGGAACTACCGAGACAGAATTAATTAACAGACTCTCAAAAATGGAGCAGGAAAATACGTTGAGTCGTTTTGGACCGATGTATCATGCTGAAAAGATGGGGGGTGGGTTAACCCTTGCTGCACTTCAGGTTCCTGACGAGCGCTATGATGAGGTGGCTGAGAAGGTTAATGCTTTTTCTGAAGTGGCTCATAACTATGCGCGTGAGCATCTACTCAATATGTGGTTTGTGTTAGCTACTGAAACCCCTGAAAGAGTTGCTGAGGTGATCGATGATATTGAGAGTCAAACGGGGCTGCATGTTTACAATATGCCAAAGCAGCAGGAGTTCTTTATTGGACTCAAGTTTGAAGTATAGTTGTTGTGACTTCAGAGCCAGCCATTATTGATGCGATAGATCGTCGTATTATTGAAGAGACTCAAGGAGGTTTGCCTCTGGTTCCTCAGCCCTATCATGTGGTTGCTAATACGATTGGTATTGAGCCTAACGAATTGATGCGACGTCTAAAGCAGATGTTGGATAGTGGGATTATTCGCCGTATTGGACTGGTTCCTAATCACTATTCCTTGGGTTACAAAGCTAACGGTATGACAGTTTGGGATCTTCCTGATGAGCTGATCACTGAACTTGGAGATAAAATTGGGCGCTTGGATTATGTGAGTCACTGCTATCAAAGGCCAAGGCACCAACCTTTATGGAACTATAACCTGTTTGCCATGGTCCATGGTAGAGATAGGGGTGAAGTTTCCGCGAAAGTAGAAATGATGGCAAAATTATTAGGTGAGCATGATAGAGGACACGAGATTCTCTACAGCTCAAAAATACTCAAGAAGACGGGACTCAGGATAGGTCGCGGGCGATGAGTAACATATAAGAGCTGATGCTCTGGGGAATTAAAAGATGTTTCGTCTTAATAGATATATGAAAGCACTGGTTGAGCTTTCTGAAAAAGGGGTTACGGTGAGTCGTACCCGTCCGGATAAACTAC
>JAOTST010000362.1 GCA_029864785.1 Chromatiales bacterium
TTGTTAGTGAGTCGCCTCTCCTGTCACAGCTACAGAAGAGCGAGTTAGGTAAACTCCGTGAATTGGCCAGCCTGTTTCTTCATGACAAGGTGGTGGTGGGTGCGGGCGACTTTGAGCTTGATGCGTTTATGCGTGTCACCATCGCTGCCCAGGCCAGTCTGCTGGTGCTTAACCTCGGTCTTGACTGGTACGATGGCTGGAGTGAGGTCATCGTCTACCCCGATGCCTTTATCGTGTCCCGACCCGAGCTAGATGAGGCAGGGGTGGTGCACGAGAACAGTAGAGGGCTGAGTGGCGAGGCGTGGAGCAGGGGACCTGTGATCCTCTCTTGGGCCGATATCGACCCATCCATTCAGCACCACAGTGGATCTAACGTGGTGTTACACGAATTTGCCCACAAACTAGATTTCCTCGATGGTTCGGCAAACGGTATTCCGCCGCTGCATCCGGGAAACCAGCAGCAGGAGTGGGCTAAGGACTTTTCCCGTGCCTATGACGATCTCTCTCATCACAGCTTTAGCCATTCAGGCGGCATAGACCGCTATGCTACAACGAACCCTGCGGAGTTCTTTGCGGTAATGACCGAACTATTCTTTGAAGATCCGATGCGTCTACAGCAACACTACCCAACGATCTACAATGAGCTGCAGCGCTTTTACAGGCAGGATCCCATTAGGCGTCTAATATAGGCGCAGCTTCAACGGGTATTGGGAATTAAAGGGGCACTGCATCAATCTGATGTTCTCATTTAGAGGGATTTAATCGTATTATTTTAGTTCGTTAAGAAAGTTCCTACCCTCAATACCAACATTCCTACATAAAAAATCAGAAGAGAACCCATATAACTTTTCCATTGAGTTGACTATATTTTTAATAAGTGGATTTGGGGGTGTAAGGAAATGACTATTGATAGCACTTATTGTGATAAAAAAAGGCTATTTTCAATTTCGGCAGGAAGTTCGTTTGATTTTAGTAATGTAGCAAAATTTAAAACAGCATGCGAAAACCTTCCGATAGAGGCCGAGCATATTGAACTGGATATGAATAATGTTCGGCATATTGATAGTACAGCCTTGGGAATGATGCTTCTGATGCGGGAGCTGGTTCGGGAGAGAAATTTAACCATTAACATTATAAACACGCATAAAAGTGTGAACGATGCGCTTAATATGGCTCATTTTAATAGGCTATTTAATATTGCGTAACACGGCTGTTGACCTTTGTACCCCAACTAACAACGTCAAAGTAAGATTGATTTTAAAACAACAACCTCTTACCTGACCCGCTTCAATATGGGAATGTTTCTTATATTTTCTTTATAATATCTGAATGCCTATCCAACACGTCAGTCTCTCCCATATCTCCTATTATCCTGAATCGGGTCTTGCCAAGAGTCGGCCTAATAGTGAGCTGCCTACAGAGGGGGGGAGTGAACAGCTATTAGCTGAGATGAAGCGCTCTTTCCTTGCCCGAATTAGCCGTGAACACGGTAGCTTTAGTGCAGAGAAGGGCGAGACTGGCTTTGCCGATGAGCTAAACAAATTTCTCGATAAAAATGCAAACTTTCTGGAGATGGCAACGGCGCTCTCTCAAAAGTTTGAGACCTTAATTGAGTCTCTCAAGCTTGAGTTTGATGCCCATCTTCTCTTTTTTGTTGAGAAATCCCCCGGTAATCACTTTTTCTATCTCTTTGTGGCGGGGATGAACGAGGCGTTGACGATTGATAGTGAGCTCCAAATTACGACCAGTCACTCTATCGACACCTCTACATCACTCCACGGGATTAAGATTGATCTGATGGAGTGGAAAGAGTATGAAAACTACGCCTACATCTCTCTACTGGCGCCCCGTCAGCGTGAAATGGCCGACCTTTTCTATCAATTCACCGGCTTTGTAAACGGTATCGATAAGCGAGAGCAGACCCTCGCCTTTCTTAGCGGGATTGAAAATTTCTCTCAAACGATCCCCGAAGAGCAGCAGAAGGACTATCGCACTAAGGTGGTTGACTACTGTGTAGAACGTGACGAGATGGATGAACCTGTTGATCTCTCTGTGCTTGCCCGTGAGGTGGAGGGGATTGATCGTGATGCGTTTGTGAGCGCGATGTCTGACTACACCCCTGAGGATGAGCGGCAGTTGATGGTTGATCGCCGTAGTCTGCGTCAGTACGTTAAGTTTGCCGGGCGTGAACGTGATCTGGCCATTAGCTTTTCGGCTCATCAGCTCAACAATCGTGTTAAGTATGATGCCCATAGTGATACTTTGAGCATCAAAGGGCTCCCTAATGCGTTACGCAAGCAACTACTCGGACACCTAAAGGAAGAGTAACCCGTTTTGTAAAATTAGCGGCTTGATTATCGTCGACTATACTTGGTTCACCACGGTACAAGTAAGCATGGGGAAGGCACTTGAAAGCAATTATTTGG
>JAOTST010000363.1 GCA_029864785.1 Chromatiales bacterium
TCGCGCGGCCGCCTTCAATAAGTGGGAACGAAATGAGCTTCTCAATGAGATCCACTCTTTAATCGGTTACGGCGGTCTGATTCACGACTTTAAAAACTACGTCCTTCGTGGCACGCCCTTCTACTACGAACGCTTCAATCAGCACTTCCTTAAGACACAGCAGGCACTCTCACAATTTCGCCGTATCAAAGGTATTGGCAAAAAGGAGTTGGCCTACGTCGATATCATTAAAGAGACGCTTCTACGCTACCAAAAATTTATGGATACCATCACAAAGATGCATAGTCGTAGAGCCTCCGCTGAAGAGATTGATCGGGTCGTCAAGGTTGATGACAGTCCCGCCCTCAATGCAATTACCTCCCTGCGCAGTGATATCAGTAGCCTCGACACCTCATCGTGGTGGCCAAACACAACAAAGAGAATCAACCAGTTTAAAGAGATCAGCAATACCATTCGCAATGAAATTATCCAGCATATTGCTCAACATCAGTCGGCTGTTACGCGCACCTTCTACCTCTACATTACCCTTATGCTACTGGTCATAACCGCAACCCTGCTACTTGCACACCTGCTGATCAATCGACTGGCTAAAGAGACGAGCTTGATTGCAGCGGCTATGAATAATATGCATCAGAGCGGTCAATATAATGCCCTATCTTTGCCCGGAGGAGATGATGAAATAGGCGAAATTGTTAGTGCATTCAACACGCTTGTGGAAAAACGAAATCTGGCCGAAGCGGCACAACTCAAAAGCCAACAGCAACTGCTAGAAACCAAAAAGGCCAATGCGCTCTATAAACTTTCAGGCGGAGTTGCGCACAACTTTAATAATATGCTGACAGCCATTCTTGGCTATAGCTCTATGGCCATGACTCACAAAGATATTGAGAAGTCTGAAAAGGTAAAAAGCTATCTAGGCAACATCAATAAAATTGTAGAGAGAGCAAGTGCTCTAATTGCACAGATGACGGCCTATAGTCAGGCCGAGTTCAAAGAGAAAAAAGAATCTGTCCAGGTTGGAACCATCGTTAAAGAGTTTATTGAACTGCAGCAGAATAAGCTCCCATCAACCATTGAGCTCACTCGCTATATTGAGTCAAATCTACCCTCTATTCACATCGATCAGGATAATTTTAAACGCGTATTCAACGCACTATTCACCAATGCGGTAGAGGCTGCGGCAACAAAAATTAATATCCAACTACAGATAACCAACCTGACCAATGAGCAGTGTAGTGCGTGTAACGAGACCCTCAACGGTGCATTTATTGAACTCTCTATTGAAGATAACGGCACCGGCATCGCCAGCGACAAACTAGAGCATCTCTTTGAGCCATTTTTCACCACAAAAGATCTCAGTGAAGGTGCCGGCATGGGTCTAGCCATGGCCTATGGCATTATTCGTAGCTGCGGCGGGCATACCATTGTAGAGAGCACTCCAGAAGAGGGCTCAAAATTCCGTGTACTTCTCCCGCTAATGGTAGAACAGAGCGAATAGACTCAAGCCCTTATAGATTGTCTGGTACCCCCTCAACTATTCTCGTTTACAAATGAACTGAATCAGCTCATGTCTGGTAGAATGTTGTGGATTATTCCCGCATACCCATTCGACTCATGAAACAGACACTCCAACAACAGATTACCGCTGCTCTGCAACAGCTTCTCGACAACGATGAGTTTCAATTTGAGCTCCCTGCCGAGGTCAATATCGAACGCACCCGCGACAAGTCTCACGGCGACTACGCCACCAATGTTGCACTGGTGCTCAACAAACAGGCCAAGTGTCCACCACGCGAGCTGGCGGAGAAGATTGTTAGCGCCCTTCCTCAGAGCAATATTATTGAAAAGTGTGAGATCGCCGGCCCCGGTTTTATCAACTTCACCCTGAGTGAAGCATCCAGACTAGCCGTGATCGATTCAGTCCTTCAGGCGGGAGAAAAGTTTGGGCGCAGCAACGTCGGTGACGGCAAAAAGATACAGATCGAATTTGTCTCGGCCAATCCTACTGGCCCGCTGCATGTTGGCCATGGTCGCGGAGCCGCCTACGGTGCTACCGTTGCCAACCTGATGAGAGCGTCCGGTTTCGATGTGCAGTGTGAATACTATGTCAACGATGCCGGTCGCCAGATGGATATTCTCGCCACCAGTGTCTGGATACGCTACCTTGACCTCTGTGGCGTTAAGCTGGCCTTCCCTAGTAACGGCTATCAAGGCGACTATGTCTGGGATATTGCCGCTACGCTTCACCGTGACAACCAGGACAATTTTGCCCACCCTCTCGATGCGATTCTGCTCGATATACCCGCCGATGAACCGGATGGCGGCGATAAAGATATCCATGTAGATGCCCTCATCGTTCGTGCCAAGCTGCTGCTGGGCGATCACTATCGCACCATCTTCGATGCCGGTCTTGATACAATTATT
>JAOTST010000068.1 GCA_029864785.1 Chromatiales bacterium
CTGCGGGAACGGTTGGTACAACCACTGTTGGTAGCGCAGGAAAAATGAATATTAATCTTCCCGCCTCGGCAGCAACATCAATGATTGGCATTAATGTCCTGAATTCTAAATACCTTGTCGATTTAGAGCTTTCGGCTATGCAGTCAGAAGGTAAAGGTGAGCTGGTTTCAAATCCACGGGTGATCACCTCAAATCAAAAAGAGGCTGTTATCGAGCAAGGTGTGCAGATTCCTTATACAACAATTACTGATGGTAATGTAGTCACAGAATTTAAAAAGGCAAACCTGAGCCTTAAAGTGACGCCACAAATTACCCCCGATGATAGAGTTGTCATGGATCTAGAGGTCCTAAAGGACAATATCAGTAAAATAACGGTTGGTGGTCAGCCAGCAATAGACTCAAGAACAATAACAACCCAAGTACTGGTTAATAATGGGGAGACTGTTGTTCTGGGTGGCGTCTATGAACAGGAGAAGGTTAATGGAACCGATCAGGTTCCGGGTCTTGGTAGTATTCCAATATTGGGTTGGTTGTTTAAAAAGACGGATAAGGCCGATAACAAAAAAGAGTTACTTATTTTTGTAACACCCAAAATTCTAAAAGATACTCTTAAGGCTGGATTGTAGTGCAGCAACTAATCGCCTATTCAATTTTTTGAGATTACAAAATAATCAGAGTTTAGAATTTATCTGATGTCACAAAATATTTTCCTTGTTGGCCCTATGGGGGCCGGTAAGAGTACCATTGGTCGCCAACTCGCCGGTGCCCTGCATTTAGAGTTTAAAGACTGTGATCATGAGCTGGTCAGGCATACTGGTGCCAGTATTCCCCTGATCTTTGAGATTGAGGGGGAAGAGGGTTTTCGTAAACGTGAAAGCGCAATGATTGATCAGCTTACATCAGAGAAAGAGCTGGTGATGGCGACGGGTGGCGGTGCAGTGCTCGCCGAACAAAATCGCCAATATTTAATGAGTCGCGGCATCGTTATCTATCTCTACGCCTCCATTGAGCAGCTGTTTCAACGCACCTCTAAAGATAAAAACAGACCTTTGCTACAGACTGAAAATCCCAAGGCTAAATTGCAGGAGCTGATGGATGAACGTGATCCGCTCTATCGTGATGTCTCAGATATGATTATTCACACTGAAGATCGCTCTGTTCGTAGTGTCGTTAAAGAAATTGTTGCGCGTCTTCGACAAGAGATGAACTACTCTTCCGAGTGATTGCATTGAAATGGTCTGTAATTTTATCTGATTGTAGATACCAGTTAGAATAGAATCTTTACAACAACTTAATCTTATTAAGGCAGGTTCGTATGCAGACGCTCACCGTGGATCTCGGCGAACGGAGTTATCCGATACATATCGGCTCCAATCTTCTAGGAGATCCCCAGTGGCTTACCTCTCATATTCATGGCCAGCAGGTGATGGTGGTCACTAATGAGACAGTGGCACCGCTCTATCTTAAAAAGTGTCTCGCGGCACTCTCCGACTATAGAACCGAAGCCGTCATTCTGCCGGATGGCGAACAGTATAAAAATCTGGATGTTCTCAATACAATCTATGATGCACTACTCACCCACCATTTTGATCGTCGCTGCACCCTGATAGCACTTGGTGGTGGTGTTGTTGGGGATATGACTGGATTTGCTGCGGCAAGTTATCAGCGTGGCGTTAATTTTATCCAGATCCCTACCACCCTGCTCTCGCAGGTCGACTCATCAGTGGGTGGTAAGACAGGGGTAAATCACCCGCGTGGTAAGAATATGATCGGCGCATTCCACCAGCCGCAGTGCGTGCTTGCAGATATTGATACCCTGAATACATTGGATGATCGCCAATTGAGTGCGGGTCTCGCCGAGGTGATTAAGTATGGTCTGATTAACGATATTGAATTTGTCGATTGGCTAGAGACCAATATGGATAAGCTTCTTCAACGGGACAGTGATGCACTCGCTTATGCGATCAAACTCTCGTGCCAAGACAAGGCCGATATTGTGGCTGCGGATGAGAAGGAGTCGGGCCAACGAGCGCTGCTTAATCTGGGACACACCTTCGGCCACGCTATTGAGACCGGTATGGGATATGGCGAGTGGCTTCATGGTGAAGCGATTGCTGCGGGTATGGTGTTGGCGGCTGAACTCTCTCATCAACTTGGGTGGGTCGATAGCGCCGTCGTGGCTCGGATCAGAACATTAATGGCTTCGGCCAATCTCCCCATAACACCGCCAAAAGAGATGAACGCACAGCAATTTGTAGATTTGATGGCGGTCGATAAAAAGGTGATTGATGGAAAGCTGCGATTGGTATTAATGGATGCTCTGGGAAATTCAATTATTGCCGAAGGGGTCGATCCAAAAGTGATAGAAGGCGTGCTTAAGCGATCTCTGGAGTCAGCATCTTGAGTAAAACAGAGGCACCCTATGCAGCCACCGATGAGCAGTCACGGGGGCGGCGCTATGAAGAGCGTTCTCCAAAGTTTCGTAGTCAATTTCAGCGCGATCGAGATCGTATTGTCCACTCGGGTGCATTCCGCCGTTTAGAGTATAAAACGCAGGTCTTCGTGAACCACGAGGGGGATATGTTTCGTACCCGCCTCACTCACTCGATTGAGGTGGCACAGATAGGCCGAGCGATCGCCCGAGAGTTACAGCTCAATGAGGATCTTACTGAGGCGATTAGTCTGGCCCATGATCTGGGGCACACCCCTTTCGGCCACGCTGGTCAGGATGCGCTTAATCACTATATGCGCGACTACGGCGGTTTTGAACACAACTTGCAATCTCTAAGGGTGGTTGAGGAGTTGGAAGAGCGTTATGCCGACTTTAATGGCCTTAACCTCACCTTTGAGAGCCGTGAAGGGATCCTCAAACACTGCTCGTTGGAGAACGCTAAAGAGCTGGGTGTGTTGGGTGAGCGTTTCATCAAAAAACAGCAGCCAACGCTGGAAGCACAAGTTGCCGATATGGCCGATGCCATCGCCTACAACAATCATGATATTGATGACGGACTGCGTGGCGGATTTCTCACTATTGAACAGCTGCATAATGAGCCTCTGTTTGAGGAGCAGTTTGAGGAGGTGCAGCGACAGCATCCCAAATTAGATGGTCGCCGTCAGATCCACGAGATCATCCGACGGATGATCAATCGACAAGTTGTTGATCTGTTGTTGCACAGCCGTGAGCGATTGGAATCAGCCGCACCCGAAAGTGTTGATGCGGTACGCAACCAGCCTGAACCGTTGATCAGTTTTAGTGATGAACTGTTGGAGTTGCACACACAATTGAAGCGTTTTTTACGTAAGAATCTCTATCGCCATTATCGTGTTCACCGTATGAGCATCAAGGCGCAGCACACTATTAAATCCCTGTTTGAGGCCTTCTTCTCCGATACGCAGCTATTGCCACCAGAAGATCAATTGCGCGTTGAAAATTACTCTGATGAAAAGGGTGAGATGGGGCGTGCCCGTGCGGTTGCCGACTATATTGCCGGCATGACGGATCGCTTTGCCATCACTGAGTATCGGAAACTTCACCATCCAGAGGAATTAACCTGAGAATGCGAATGTTTTTGCAGATTCAGGGAGAGCCGGGGCAGCCCGTTCGCTACTACCAAATTCAGCTGCAACCAGATATGCTCGGCGGCTGGGGGGTGATTCGTGAGTGGGGATTTCAAGGGCGTTCGGGTACAGTACGCCGCAACCACTACGACACACACGATGAAGCTGTGGAGGCACTGATGAAGATCCGTGATCAGCAGCTACAGCGGGGCTATCAACTGATGTTTTTTCAAGGTGAAGAGGACAGCACAGTTCAGTGAGTACAATACCATTCTATAGTAATGAGACGATTGAGCAGCAGCTTGATCTGATTCACCACATGCTTCAGTTTGGTGATGAATTGCTGTTGGTGACCGGTGAGAAGGGAGTCGGTAAGAGTCGGCAATTGCAGGAGCTGATGCATCGCCTTGGAGAGGGGTGGCAGATCTGCTATCTCTCTGGGGCTAAAAGCCCGCAAATATCTCAGCTATTCGAGCAGGTCTCCCAAAGTTTTGGCTACGACTATTCAACCACCCCATCGGCTGAACTGCTAGCGGGATTTCAGCACCATCTTGAACAGAGAGAGTCGGGTAAAACCTATACCTTGTTGATTGATGATGCAGAGCAGCTCGATGACGCTACTCTGGAAGCGGTGACCCATCTCGCACAACTTCAAAATAGTGATGGCCGACTACTCAGGGTGGCTCTCTTTGGTAATGAAAGTTTGAGTCAGCTACCGATTTTTAAAGATATTCCTTCGAGAGAGGTGGCCATTACACCTCTCAATGGTGAACAGATCCGTGGCTACATCAACTTTTGCATTGAACAGGGCAGACATACGCTTGGGAAGCCTCCATCGACCGCATTGCAACAACAGATTGAAAAGAGGGCGGGCGGCTTACCCAAACAGATTGAGGCGATGTTACAGGGTTCATCCCAACCTTCAATAGGAGTAAAACAGTTGCTCGATTGGCGCATAACGTTGGTGATTTTATTGCTACTCTCAGTCGTGAGTGGGTATCTGCTCAATAGAGGTAGCGATGAGGGGCTTAGTGAGTCACCGTTAATGAATAAGTCTGTGGTACCACGGCTACAACAGCCCGTGATACGTAAACCGGTGGAGACTTTAGCCGATTCCAAGGTGATTCCTGCGAAGTCTCCGACTGAAGCGAAAATGGTAGAGAGCGTCGCACCGGCAGAAAAGGGAGAGTCCAAGCTACTTATTAACGACCTTCTTAAGCAGAGCGAGAGACTGCTAGTGGATCCTGACCCTTCTCTAACGGTAAAAAGCGCGGTAGAGTTCAAGAAAGATAAGATGGCAGAGGGGGGAGATATACAGACTCCGGTAGAGGAGAAGCCAGCTCAAATTCTATCGAAAAAATTAATCGTACCTGTTTCGCCAGTAGAGGCAGGGGTTGCGAGTTCAGCTACGACAGCAAGAAGTATCTCTACAGGAGAGATTCGTGGTCGAACATGGCTCCAGCAACAGCTGCCAACATCGTTTACGGTGCAGTTGCTGGCAGCAGGGCGGGAGATGGCTCTAAATGACTTGATTACCCGAGAGGGGTTACATGACAATTTAGCGAGCTTCTCATTTATGCGTGACGGGCAAGTTATTCACGTGCTTACCCAAGGAGTATTTAGTGAGAGAGCTGCGGCAGAGGTAGGGCTCAAAAAATACTCGATGACAGTGAAACCATGGATTCGTCCCATTGCAGATATTCATCAACTGTTTAAAGAGAATCCATTGTCTGTGCTTAAAGATGCTCGAGTTCCTACGGGTGTAGCGGCAAAGACCCTCAAGGATACGGCATGGCTATGGAGTCAAGATCCTGAACAGATAACGATTCAACTGATGGCGGGCCATAGTCGGGAGATGCTGAAGCCCTACATAAAACAGTCGTTATTGATTGGAGAGAGTGCCATCCTGGAGTTAAAGAGGGATTCAAAACCGTGGTTTGTACTCCTTTTGGGGCACTATAAGTCGCGTAAGTTGGCGCGCAGCGCGGTAGCCAACCTCCCTCAGTCGTTGCAGCAAGCCAGTCCGTGGGTCAGAAGTTTTGCCTCGGTGCATGATGAGTTAAGTCGCTCCAATTAATGGATAGAAGTCCAATCCCAAAGGCAAAACCACTGCATATTCATCTATATATTGGTCGATTTAATGGAGTTGGCAGTAGAATTTTTTTGATTTTTGTTGCGATGGGGGGCTCTTTTTGGTATAAAGCTCGGCTTCCTGCGATGCCTTAGCGGGCTGAAACTAAATTTTTTGGAGTGAACATCATGTCAAAGGTATGCCAAGTCACCGGTAAACGTCCAGTGACTGGGAATAACGTTTCCCACGCACACAACAAAACGCGCCGTCGTTTTTTGCCTAATCTTCATACTCACCGTTTTTGGGTTGAGAGTGAGAACCGTTTCGTAAAACTACGCCTGACTACTAAGGGTATGCGTATTATCGATAAGAAGGGCATCGATGTGGTATTGAAAGAGATCCGCGCCCGCGGCGAAAAGGTTTAAGGAGTAGTTCATTATGCGTGAAAAAATCAGACTCGTTTCAAGTGCCGGTACCGGACACTTCTACACTACCGACAAAAACAAACGTACTATGCCTGAGAAGATGGAGATCAAAAAGTTTGATCCCGTTGTTCGCAAGCACGTGATGTATAAAGAAGCGAAAATTAAATAAGCTAAGCTCCACTCCGTTTAGCTAGAAAGGCCCATCTATATGATGGGCCTTTTTGCCTACAGGATGTAGGCTGAAAAATTGCTCCTGCATTTTCAGCATTTCCGCCATCCATGGCGGTCGTACGCCGCAATCGCATGGGCTGTTCTCGTGCATCCATGCACTACACAGCATTCTTGCTTCCTCTACATCATGCGTAGCAACGGCTTTATCCCTACTAGGGATAAGCTATCTCCTCCCGACAACTTCGCGTAGAATTCACTCAATTACGATTAGTGGAATTTAAATGTGAAATATGTAGAAAACTTTCTTGTTGGACGGCAGCCTATTTTTGATCGCCAGCAAAAAGTAGTTGGCTACGAACTTCTTTATCGAACTGAAGCATCGCCCAACAGCGCAGCTATTGTTGATGGTGATCAGGCGACCTCGCAGGTCATCGTCAATAGCATTATGGATATGGGGCTAGACAGGTTGGTGGGTGAGCATCCTGCATATATTAACCTTACTCGATGTTTTATCACGGGTGAGATCCAACTTCCCTTTGAGCCCAATCAGGTGGTACTCGAACTGCTTGAAGATATTGAGCCAACAGATGAAGTTGTTGCCGGGTTAAAAGCATTGAAAAAACGGGGTTATGTCATTGCTCTGGATGATTTTACCTATACCGAGAATCATCATGAACTTCTCGATATAGCGGATATCGTCAAGCTGGATATCATGGGGATAACCCCTCAGGAGTTAGAGTCGCAGGTACAAAACCTTAAAGGCAGGCAGACAAAATTATTGGCCGAGAAGGTTGAGACACAAGAGGAGTTTCAACATTGCCTCTCTCTTGGCGTTGAATATTTTCAAGGTTATTTTCTGTGTAAGCCCGAGGTCGTTGAGGGGCATCGTATTCCCACCAATCGGATGTCAATTATTAATCTGGTGATTAAGTTACAGGATAGCGATACCGATATTTCTCAGCTAGAGGAGATGATCCAGCAGGATATCTCGCTCTCTTATCGTCTCCTGCGCCTGATTAATTCAGCGGCCTTCTCACTTAATCGAGAGGTTAAATCGATCAAGCATGCCATTACGATTCTGGGATTCAGGGTGATCCGTGATTGGGTTCGTCTGCTGCTTTTATGCCAAATTGACAATAAAAGTCCTGAACTTGTGTGGCGGGCACTCTTCAGGGCGAAGATGTGTGAAAGCATCGGCTTATGCACTCATCCTGAGAAGGTAGATCAATTTTTCACCATCGGACTCTTTTCGGTTCTTGACGCGCTGATGGATTGTCCACTGGCAGAGATGCTGGAGAGCCTACCATTGGATCGTGAGGTAGAGGATGCCTTACTAGGCAAGGGAGATGGTCCGCTGACACAGGCGCTCAATCTGGT
>JAOTST010000364.1 GCA_029864785.1 Chromatiales bacterium
AATCCATAAAGAGCTTATCGCTCATACTGTTACCAGAGATGTTGATCGACAGACCGTCGATATCTCTAATTTTAGTCTGGTTCTCTTCAAGCCAGTCAAACACGCTACCTACAACCCACTGATCGATGTCTGTAATTCGATTATATAGCTCAGCTGCGGCGATGAATTCCTCTAATGAGACTGGGTTTCCAGCCTCATCTTTTACTACCAATAAAACCTCATAATGTGCCTTTAGATTACTTTTTTGATCTAATGGGGCAATTTTTTGGCAGCGAAGTCGAACCAGATCTTTATCAAATAGTGATTTGATACGACCGACCCACTCCATAGCATTACGACGTGCATTAAGAATTTTGTTATCAGCATGTGAAAGTTGAATTCGATCACGTCCCGCCTCTTTCGCGGCAAAGCAGGCGGAATCAACCGCACTCAATAACTCACGCTGACTGGTGCTATCTTTGGAAATTTCAACAGCGCCAATGCTCGCAGTAATTGAAAATTCATTATCATCACATTTGAAGTAGAAGTTACGCAGCGCCTGTTGAATTTTTTTCGCTTTCTCAAGCCCCGCTACGCGATGACAATCTTCAAAGATAAAGCCAAACTCATCACCATTGAGATGCGCAACAGTAGTTTTATCGTCAGCTTCTGCTTTAAATATACTAGTCACCTCCTGCAACAGCTGATCTCCTGCATCGTGACCGCAGGTATTGTTGATCACATTAAAGCGATCGATATCCAGATAACAGAGTATATGTGTCGATTTTTCTCTCTTTGAACGCATAAGCACTCGTTCAATTTCTTGAACAAAAGCACGCCGACTCAATAGTCCCGTCAATTCATCTGTTTGCGCATACTGTAGAACCTTGCCGTGAACATCTTGAATAAGTGTTTGCGATACCCGTTCGGTCATCGGCATACCGCCGCCATCCAGTATCTCTAAACTTTGATCATAGAGACGCAGCGCCACCTCACCAATGGTAAGATTTAGCGACCGTTTACCAGACTGATCAACAAACACAAAGTGAGTATGATCATCATCAACCCAGGCAAGAGAGACTCTAAACGGATCTTCTTTACCATCTTTGTAAATGCCTGCATCCTTCAGAGCTATATTTTTAGCCTTAATCAACCAACTCTGCCACTGAGCATCATCCAGTTTGGCTGGCTTAAATTTGGCATCATCCAATACCCCAGAAAAACTGTTTGCATCCAGCAGAGGAACCTTCTTCTTTTTAAGCTTCTCTCTGGGTGGTGTACCCTCTTTTTGCAGAAGCCCCTTTAATTGGTCAGAAACAGTCGCCGCTTTCTTTTTGTCGTGAGCCGAGATTGATAACATCCGTTCAATCCACTCATAGGTCTTCAGCGCACTCTTGGCCTCGGTATCGTTATAGCTCTTGGTTATCGATAAAAGTTTGTGTAACTGTTCAATAAATCCTAGATAAGTCTTAAAAACGGTGCTCTCGCGCCCTTCACGCATAAAGGTACTCAGCAGCAAATTTTTCCAACCGGCATCAAGCAGCTCCAGTACAACTTCAGGCATCTCCCGACCCCCGATTAGCTTATTAAGCTCAGTTAATACGACTCGACGCGCCTCGTAGACCTTATGCTCTTTTTTACCCGCTTCAACAGCATCTTTACGATTCTTATTGAAGCTCTGTAACTCCTCTCGATGAATTTTATCCAGCTCAATCACTGCATCAGGGATGACATCAGCATTGGTCTCGACCTCATTCGATATGCGACCAATAATTTTATCAACCTTAGCTCGAACCTCTTTACTCGCTTCAGGCGGTGACTCAGGAACAATCTCACCAATGCTGTCGAGACGGTCAAACAATTTCTGTACAGGGCTATCATCACGGCTCAAAAGCTCAGGTTCATTAACCATCGCCTTTAATAGCGGCACCTCCAATTTCTGTAACCAGCTTTTAACAATATTATTCATCAGCTGATCAAATTGCATGGTGCCCAAGAGCTGTTCCATCATTCCCAATGCTTCGCGTTCTGTGTGACCAATGACCTTATTTTGGCTACTTGGATTTTGCTTACGAATCTGCTCGGTCAAATATTCGGCAACATCGACACCCTCTTCACGCAACTCATCAAGCCCCTGATCTGAAGTGATTTGAGCAAGTCCCTGCATCATATCCTGAGATGAAAAACTCTGCCCCGGTGCAATCACTTCATCTGTGGGGGCTCTAGCTGGTGAACTCGCTCTACCTCGAGAGCTGACCTCTCGTGCAGAGGTCAGCAGATCGCGTAACGACCCATATGACCCAGGCCCACGACGCTGTCTTATCTGTTCCGACGCAGTAAGATCAGGCATTGGTGTCGGAGTACGAGCCGGAGCGGATGCCGATGGTGCCGAAGCCATAGCGGATTCTGCCGAGGGCGAGGCTGAAGCAGCCGCCCCATTT
>JAOTST010000365.1 GCA_029864785.1 Chromatiales bacterium
TCCAGATTAAGCTGGATGATCTCACAGAGATTGCACAATAAAAAAGATCTACTCCCAGTGAAACGAATCTTTCTGATAGCTCTGTTAGCGCTGAGCGGATGTGCAGCTAATCCAACCTCGGAAGAGGCGGGAGTATATCGTGCTGTCGAATCTGTGTGGACTGAGCGTATTGGGCATGGTGCCGAGGGGATGCATCTGCTCTATACCCCGGTGATTGAAGGCGATAACCTCTATGTGGCAAGTGTCCATGAAATTTCTGCGCTTAATCGAAAAAGTGGGAAAACATTGTGGCGACATTTGTTTGATAGAGCGATCAATACGGGAGCTGCGATTGCTCAAGAGTCACTCTTATTTGGTAGTGATGCTGAAGTCGTCTCAATCTCAAAATTAACCGGTGAGATCAGCTGGCATGCCAGAGTTAATAGTGAGGTGTTGGCGACACCGGTCGTCGCGAATGGACTGGTTATTGTGCGTACCGTTGATGGTAATATTACCGCACACGAAATTGATAGTGGCAAACAGCGCTGGAGCTATCAGTTTAGTGTCCCTGTTCTGACTCTCAGAGGAGGGGCGTCGCCTGTTATTCACGGTGGTATTGTCTATGTTGGAACTGCCAGTGGTCATGTTATTGCGCTTGATTTACAGAGCGGAGAACTTCGGTGGGATAGCACTCTAGCCGTCGCTCATGGCCGTAATGCGATCGAACGGTTAGTTGATGTGGATGCTCCACTACTGATTACAAAATCAGGCATTATTGCTTCAGCCTATCAGCAAGGTTCAATGCTATTGACCCCGCAGTCGGGACAGATTGTCTGGAAGCGTGATTTCTCTACCGTTAGCGGAACTACAACGGATGGTGAACAGTTTTACTTTGGCGATTTGGAGGGCAGTCTATGGTCTGCCTCAATTGCACGTGGTGCAACCTATTGGAAGCAAGCTACACTTGAGGGACGAGAGCTTACTCAGCCTGCGCTTCAGGCTGATATGGTACTTGTTGGAGACAATGAGGGGTATGTTCACTGGTTTTCAAAACGTGATGGATCTAAGCGTTTTAGCAAAAGAGTTCAAACTAGGAAAGAGCAGTTCCCAATCAAAACCTCTACCCATGGTTATAACCAAAGTTTTAATGAGAGAAGGGCTATCCTTGCACCACCCGTTGTTGTCGATGAGTGGGCCTATCTGATTGACCAGCGTGGTGTACTTGAAGCTTTCAGGCTGAGTAAATAGAAAATGAAACCCGTTATTGCTCTGGTCGGACGACCTAATGTCGGTAAATCGACTCTCTTTAATGTGCTTACGCGTACTCGTGATGCGATTGTAGCCAACTTCCCTGGGCTGACGCGAGACCGCCAGTATGGCAAAGGTGTAGTGGGTGAAACCGACTATCTGGTGATCGATACCGGTGGTTTGAGCGGCGATGAGAATGGTATTGATGGTGAGATGGCGAGTCAGTCACTTCAAGCGATTGAAGAGTCTAACGCCATCATCTTTCTTGTCGATGGAAAGGAGAGACTAACACCTGCCGATGAGGGAATAGCTAAATACCTTCGCCAAACCGGCAAACCTGTTTTTTTGGTGGTCAACAAGACGGATCGCGTTGATCCCGATATCGCCATTGGGGACTTTTTTTCCATGGGGATTGGCGAGCCCATTCCGATTGCCGCATCACACAATCGAGGTGTTCGTTCTCTAATTGAAGATATTTTGGCCAGCTTTGCTCCTGATGAAGAAGTTAGTGTGGAGCAGGGTGGGATCAAGGTGGCTATTGTTGGACGACCTAACGTTGGTAAATCAACCCTAGTTAATCGCATTATGGGGGAAGAGCGCGTTGTGGTCTTTGATATGCCTGGCACTACGCGCGATAGCATCTATATTCCGTTTGAACGTGATGGTACAAAATATACTTTGATCGATACTGCGGGGGTGCGTCGTCGCGCAAGAGTCAAACAGACGGTCGAAAAATTTAGTGTGATCAAAACACTGCAAGCTATTGATGACGCCCATGTGGTGGTTATGGTGCTTGATGCTCATGAGGGACTTAGCGATCAGGATGCTCATCTATTTGGATTTATCCTCGACTCAGGTCGTGCGCTGGTAGTGGCTATCAATAAGTGGGATGGCCTGGAAACCGATGAGCGTGATGAGATCAAGCGCACCTTTGATCGTAAATTCCCCTTCCTCTCTTTTGCCAAGACTCACTTTATCTCTGCATTGCATGGCACCGGTGTGGGTAATCTCTACGCTTCAATCGACAAGGCTTATGATTCGGCAATGGCCGACTTTTCTACCTCGGCACTGACCGAACTGCTAGAGAGTCTCGTGATGTCACACCAGCCACCAATGGTCAAAGGACGACGAATTAAAATGCGTTATGCCCATCAGGGGGGTAAGAATCCACCGAGAATTATCATTCATGGGA
>JAOTST010000366.1 GCA_029864785.1 Chromatiales bacterium
AACCCTCGGTGCAGCAATGGTGTTACTCCAATATTGCGGCAACCATCCCCAGGCCCATCGCACAAGCATAAAAATAAGCCCCGCTACTAATCCGATATGGAGCCCAGAGATAGCAACCAGATGGTTAGTACCCGTATTAAAAAAGAGCGTCCATTGTCTGGATGAGATGTCACGACGCTCGCCGAGTGCCAGAGCAATAAGGACCCCCCGTTCATCCGATGATTCAATAAGGTTGGATAACCGGTTATAGATTGTTGTGCGAACTGCATCTAATCGATAGGGTTCGACCTCTTCTAGACGGTGATTACCCTGTGATTGACGCACATATCCTGTCGCCCCAATGCCCTCCTGAAACAACCATTTTTCATAATCAAAGCCACCCGGATTGAGTGAGCCATGAGGGGGCTTCAGTCGCACGCGCAGTTGCCACAACTCACCCGCTTTGGGAGCCTCACCCCTGTTGTGATACCAGTTGAGACGAATAGATTTAGGAAGATGCTTTTTAGATGGCTGATATTTTGCATCCTTAACGGCAAACCTGAAACGTATGGCATCGCCCTCTTTTGCCTGAGGGATCGAGGTCACCGTGCCAACGATGTCGAGATCGATACCCGCCAGATCAACGTCCAGTTGATCGGATAATCGCTCCTGGGCAAAGTGCAGGGTAAATAGCATACCAATCACACCCCAAGCCACTATCCTGAAGTAGATCGACCGATAGAAAATGGGCAAAAGTAGAGGCAGGGGAAGCAACCACAGTGGGATCTGCCAACTTGGCAACAGGGGAAGTTGATGAAGGAGAAGATTTCCCGCTAAAAAAGAGAGCGCTGCGGTAAACATCCTGTTACCTCATCTAAAATAGGGATAAAATAGATCGTCACTAGTTAAGGCTCTCCATGAAAAAGACGATTAAGCGCATGATGCCGGATCATAATAAGATTCGGAACAATAAACACCTAAAAATATTAGGGCCTTTTCTGCAGCAACAGAATCTTTGGCACTTTAATCGTCGGAGCGCGTCAGGAGCCTTTGCTGTAGGCCTATTTATGGCATGGATACCCGTCCCTTTTCAGATGCTACTCGGTGCTGCGGGAGCCGTTCTATTTCAGGTCAATCTCCCCCTCTCCGTGGCGCTCGTCTGGTTTAGCAATCCGCTCACCATGCCGCCTCTCTTCTACTTTGCTTATCTGGTTGGTTCCACTATTTTGGGGACACCCGAAAATCAATTTACCTTTGAGCTATCGACCGAATGGCTTTTACATGGCATGAATTTGATCTGGCAACCCTTCCTGTTGGGATGTCTTATAATGGCTGTGATCAGTTCAGTCGTAGGTTATACGACGGTGCGTCTATTGTGGCGATTGCATGTTGTGCAGCACCTGAAAGAGCGCAAGCGGCGCAGAACTCACACCTAGCTACAGCTCAGCCAGCCTCTCTATTAAGGCGTCTCACTCAGCAGACCATCATCAAGCCGTAGCTGACGATCCATTCTGCTGGCGAGCTCTTCATCGTGGGTTACGATGATCAGGCTCGTATTAAATTCACGATTCAATTCCAACATGAGCTGATAGACCTTTTCGGCTGTTTTGCGATCGAGATTACCTGTTGGCTCATCAGCCAGCAGACAGGCAGGACGGGTGACTAACGCACGAGCGATTGCCGCCCGTTGACGCTCACCACCAGAGAGTTCGCCGGGTTTATGTTCTAAACGATCGGCAAGACCGACCTTATCGAGAATCGCCTCTGCCTCTCTATGTGCTTCAGCAACTTTAGTACCACGAATTAACAGAGGCATCGCCACATTTTCTAGTGCGGTGAACTCCGGTAACAGGTGATGAAACTGATAGACAAAACCGAGTTGCTTATTGCGCAGAAGACCTCGGTCAGCCTCGTTAAGTTGTGCGATGTTTTTTCCACTTACAAAAATCTCTCCCGCCGTAGGGGTATCGAGCCCCCCCAATAGTTGCAGTAAGGTACTTTTGCCACTTCCTGAGTGACCGATAATCGCCACCTGCTCTGAAGGATTGATGGAAAAATCGATCCCCTTGAGAACCTCGACAGAGAGTCCGCCCTCAGAAAACTCTTTGGAGATTTCACTACACTGAATGACAGGACTACTCATATCTCAATGACTCCGCAGGTTGGGTCTTCGATGCCCGCCAAGCTGGGTAGAGGGTCGCAATCAGACTAATTACCAGAGAGACTGCCCCAATATTAATCACATCATCCCAATGTAGCTCCGAGGGAAGATCACTAATGTAATAGACATCCGCAGGAAGGAACTGCACGCTAAAGAGACGTTCAATCGCTGGTACGATCGTCTCTACATTAAGCGCCAGTGCTACACCAGCAACAACGCCGATGGCGGTACCGATGACGCCAATCAAGGTCCCCTGCACCATAAATATTCCCATAATA
>JAOTST010000368.1 GCA_029864785.1 Chromatiales bacterium
TTACGTAGCTTCCCGGTAACCTTCCATGCGCCTGCAATAATCATTCTGATCTCCAGACCAAATCGTCCGCTCAGATGGTTACCGAGAGATTCCCCTTGCTTCAATAGTTTTTCAACCCGCTCAAGTTGATGATCGATGAGTGACTTCAATTCAGGGGTTGTTTCACCACGGGCGATCTGCTCTTCGGTGACTCCAAAACGCAGCATCTCATCCTGCGGTAGATAGATGCGTCCCATCTCGTGGTAGTCCTGGCTGATGTCTTGTAAAAAGTTGATTAGTTGAAGTGCACTACAGATCGCATCGGATTGTTGAAACTGCTCGGATGCGGTTTCACTCACAAGACAGAGCATTGCCTGTCCAACCGGGTTGGCTGAACGGCGGCAGTAGTCGAGCAGTTCCGACTCATCCGCATATCTTGTTTTAGAGACATCCTGACGGAAGGCATCCAGTAGGTCATTTAATAGCCTATGAGGAATTCGGTAACGTTCAATCACATCACCTAGCGCATTAAAAACAGGATCGGATGAGGGGCGACCAAAGAGGATGGCATCGAGCTGGTTCTGTAGTTCATCTAACCCATTCAGTCGTTGCTGTTCGGTTAGATCTCCCTCATCGGCAAGGTCATCAGCAGTTCTGGCAAAGGTGTAGAGCACTGCAACGGCGGGGCGTATCGATGTAGGCAGTAGCATGGATGCGACCGGAAAATTTTCATAGTGACGTGATGCAAATGCTTTACAGTGTTGGTAGCTCTCTACCAGATTAGCCATGTTTTTATCCTGTAACGAGATAGCAGAAGTGGTGTTTGTTTGGACGATAAAGGGTGCGCAGCGCGAGCTCTATTGATTGCGCAAACCGAGTGGATTCTCTGGGTCAATGTCATCTTTAAATGGCTTGTTGCGATCAAGGTGGGTCAGTTGATAGACATGCCCTATCCAGTTCCCAATCACTGACTTCGCGGTGTCGTGCCAGGTATTATCCACTTCAGACGCAATCAACTCTTCAGGCATGTGGGGCAGAGTTGCACCTGAATCCATCGCTGAATCCAGTCGCTCTCGATACTCATCAAGGATCGCTTCAGCAGCGATAGAGAGATAGTTATCCGGGAAGGGGGGATACTCTTTTTTCTTTCCTGTTGCGTAGAGAGTCACTTCGCGTTTGTACTCTTTAAGCAGACTGATGCGGTCATATTCAGGATGCCCTTGGAATAGAACCAGACGGAAGAGATCTTCACTGACGGCAAGATGGACTCCAGCCTCTTTGCTTTCGACTAGCACTTCGACACAGGCATCGTCAAACTGTTTTCGTGATACTTCATTAAAACGAGAGTGAGGGACATCAAAGCGAGTATTTACATCGTAAACAAGTGGATGTTGGCTGTTTTTTACGCAGTGAGGGTAGCTTCCCCAGCGCTTATAGCCGAGTGGTTGGCGTTTTTGGTTATAGCGAAATTCCATTACTGCATGGGTGGCAAGACATGAGCAGAGCGTTGAGGTGACATTCTCATATGCCCAGTCGACCACCTCAATCAGTGGTTTCCAGAATGGTTGATCGGCGAGGTTGGAGCCAACAACATTGGCACCGGTAATGATTAGACAATCGAGCCCCATCTTTTTGATATCTTCAAACTGCTCGTAGTATTTCTCAATATGAGCTAACCCCTTACCTTCACGCTTTAGCTCCTTCAGAGTGAATGGGTGCATGTAGAGCTGAGCAATGGGATTACTGTCACCTACCAGACGAAAAAATTGACGTTCGGTAGCCTCTAAAGCGGCATCGGGCATCATATTGAGTAGCCCAATATGGAGTTCGCGAATATCCTGACGTTCAGCGGCATCACGAGAGATGACGGTCTTACCTTCATCACTTAAACGTTTAAAGGATGGCAGTTCAGAGCTAGAGACTAATGGCATTTAATTCTCCTTTCTGGCGATGGCGGTCTGGATGAGTGCATGGAAATCGCTGCTATCTTTTACCTGTGCCAGCTCATCGGTGGTGATGGTGTAGCCATATTTTTCAGCAATAGCCTCGTAGCGGGGTATTCTTGAGTAGAGCAGTTTTGGAAATACCCAGCGTACAAAATCATCAGGATCTATTTGAGCGCAATATTCGCTGTTGTTCTCTTTTAAATAGAGCGACAACTGCTCATCAAAAAAATCTTCACGATAGTAGAGTGGTTTTGGTGAACTCTCTGCGCGTTTGATTAGCGCCTGCTCATCCTCTTTTGTTGCTTTGATATAGATAACAAGGGTGCTCTCTTCGAGCGTTTTAAATACGTGTTCATCATCGAGTTCGCACAGACTACCGCCGACATCATTGATAAAGTGGTTGTATCCATAGACGTTCTGAGCCTTTTCGATAAATTTAGGGACATCGAGCAGTGCCGCTATCTCCGCATCGTGATGCAATTGTTGACG
>JAOTST010000367.1 GCA_029864785.1 Chromatiales bacterium
CTATCGAAATATTTTGTTCTATTAAAGAGAAAATTCCCGTGACACTATAATCACAATGAATACATGATTGAGCCGATGCCATTTTCATTTGGCATGGGTCACTCATATCCATACTATCCTGCTTAATAAGCATATTCCCCATGGCAGCACAGGGCACCGTACTCATTCCGGATATATTCAAAGTTTTAGCCATACTTTGTAACGGCAATGCGATCATTACCAATATGAGTACTTTTATAAGCAATTTGATGCAGGAATTTCTCATTAAATCCTAAACTTATTCATAGTGCTTTGGTGGACATGATGTTCAATGATAAACATCTAATTTTTATCATTGCATATAAAACTCTGACCAACAACTGAACCAGTAGTTCAGTCATGAATTTACCCTCGATCTTTCTCCATCTGCTCAGTCACTACGTTCAATAGTTCTGACATTGAAAATGGCTTGGTAAGATAACCTTCTCCTCCACATTTCATCGCTTTTTCTAACTCTCTATCCCCCGCCAAACCCGAAAGAAAAATAATAGGGATGTCCGCTGTTTCAGGCGATGATTTAAGAATATCGCAAACCTCAAAACCACTCATTATTGGCATTTTGACATCCAACAAGATGAGATCTGGACGACTCTTTTTAACCGCATCTAAACAGGCAGGTCCACCATCTGCCGTTGATATTTCAACATCATTGAGCTCAGACAGGAACTCGACATGTACCTCCTGGCTCATAATTTCATCTTCAACACAGAGTATATGATAGCGATTCACCAGCCATCTCCTTATTTATTATTCTTATAAAAATTTCTATGGCGCATTGAAAATGTCCACATTAGCAATAATAGTTGAAATCTCATTCAAATCAATTAACTGAAATAATCACCTTCATTCCAGCCTTTAACCCCTTTTTATAGGGTATTAGCAGGGTAATTTGGTATTGTCCCTGTATTCCAGCAGTAGGCTCCATTGCAACACTTTCAACTGATGCCTTCATACTTTTTCCGGTTACTTTTACCTTTAATGTCTGCTTTCCCTCTATTTGAATGAGCTGATTGTTTTTCAAAACGCCTTCAACCCGCATGAAAGAAGATGAGGCAATCGTTAACACAGGTTCCTGCAACAGCTGGTGATTAATTAGGCTACCTACCTCCACCTCTCTGTTAATGACAATGGCATTAAATGGAGCCTTGAGCTCTCTCTGATTAAGATCCCTTTTCGCACTAACAAGCGCCATCTTCGCTGCCAAAAGGTCTGCGCTAACGCCTACCCAAACGGCCTCACCAATAGAACGGTCATGATCAGAGATCAGGCCACGCTCATAAAGATCTTCTATCCGTTCATGCTCCCGTTGCGCCTCAGAATAGAGTAGATTGGCCTGCTTTAATCGCTGCTGCGCCAATTTCCATTGCGACGTCTCAAGCTTATGTTCCAGCGCAAGTAACAAATCGCCCTGTCTAACCTGATCACCCACCTTAACGGCGACCTTCTCAACAGCACCTGAACTAAGGGGGGTTAAATCAATACGCTGATGCCATTTGGTAACCCCATCCAACTCAAATGCCCAAATATTAGTCATAAAAATATTTAGTACAATCACTAGAAGAGCATTGATGAATCGTTTGTCGATATGATGCATTCTGATCACTCCCATTAATTTTCCCCTTTTAGCACTTGCACTGCCGCCACCTGGTCAGACAACACGGCCATATTGCCATTGGTAAGGGCATCTAATTTTTCCCAAGCCAGTGCCTGCTGAAATTTGTTCTTTGCGACGGCAATTTGTGCATCGGATATTTTAACCATCGCATTTCCAAGATCCGCTTTAAATTCATGCTCATAGTCTGCGCGACTGTTATCAAGATAGAGCTCCCGATAGTCTAGTTCAACCAGCGCTCTCTTCGCCTGCTGGCGTAGATTATTGAGATTAAGCCACTCTGTAAGAACTCGTTGCTCAATTTTAAGCTTAGTTTCATCCCGTTCTGCCTGAACTTGATAGCTCTTCGCCCGCTCTTTGTCGACTCGAGCATTACGACGTCCGCCGTCATACAATGGCACAGTAAATTTCAGGCCAACACGCCAGCGATCACTTTGGCTTGAAGGACGAGAAGTGTCAGCAAATACAACTTCACCATTGATCGCAGGAAGCCCCTCTTTAGAACGTGCAGATATTTTTTTCTGAGCCGCTGCAATCTTTCGATTCATCGCGTAAAGCACTCTATTCTCAGCCAGCGCCATTTTTAAAATATTTTCGTACTCCGGTAATGGTAGAACATCACTCGCTAGTTCAGGTGTTACTAAATCCGCAGGAAGATCTCCAGGATGATTCAAGACGATGGCCAATTGAGATCGTGTTAAGCGCTGCTGAGAGATTCCACGATTTCGTTCAAGAAAAATTTTCTGATAATGACTCTCTTTCT
>JAOTST010000369.1 GCA_029864785.1 Chromatiales bacterium
CGATCTATGCGGGCATTATTTTTGGTGGTATGTGTTTCGTCGGTGCAGCAATGCTGACACTTCGTCGCTTCACCAATGATCGTGTTGCAGCGGTGAGTCGTTCGCGAGACAACTTTATCATTGTCTTGATCCTGGCGACGGTTACGATTGGTTTAAGTACTATTCCTACCTCAATCGGGCATGCAGGTCATGGTGATGCATCGGTGATGATTGCGCTAACCCAATATGTACAGAGTATTGCGACATTGTCACCCAATCCAGCGTTATTAGAAGTTGTTGACCCAGTCTTTAAAACTCATATGTTTTTCGGCATGACTCTCTTCTTGCTCTTCCCATTCACGCGTCTGGTTCACGTATGGAGTGTTCCTGTGGGTTATCTGGGACGCGCCTATCAGGTGGTTCGTCGTAAACACACAGTAATGAACTAAAGGTTTTAATCCTCTCCGGCCAACAGTGGCTGGAGAGGAGCCTTTTATTAGTGTCTATCCAAATTGCGCTTGCACCCGTTGTAGTAGCGGCAGGAGTTATCTGAATAGATATCAAGAGGGATTGAAGTCAACTTGTTGAATTGACTGGCGCATTTTATTTTTTGTGCAATGCTTCTGCCCTTGGTAAATTTATCTCCTCAATATTTTTAAAATATGAATATGGTGTCAACTAATCATGAGAGCAAATCCATACGCAACACGAATCGAGACCTTGGTGGTTGATGGAAAGCCTGTAGAGACCGATCAAGAGGGTTATATACAGGATATGAATCAGTGGTCAGAGGGATTTGCCAAAGCTCAGGCTGCCAAAGAGGGGCTTGAACTGACTGATGAACATTGGGAAATTATCTACTTTATTCGCAACTATTATGAAGAGCATGGTGTACAGTCAGAAGTCCGTAAGATGATTAAGCACTTCAAGGAGAAGTGGGGGCCTGAACGCGGGAATAACCATCATCTACATGATCTGTTTCCTTATGGTGGGCCTCAGAAGCAGGGAAACCGTGTTGCAGGAATTCGCCGAACCAAAGGTGAGCACTAAATTTTAGCGGTTAGTTATCGCTCATTTATGCAGCGGCAAACTAAAATACCTATTATTATTTAGGAGTAATATGGTGTTCGTTTGATGTAGCGAGCCTCTCGGCGAGTTCTCTTGCAATATTTTTCATGATTAGATAACTGACGCGTGGGCTCTTTCCAAGAAGTATATCAAGGTCGGCCTGATTGATTCGAAAGAGTAGCGAATCTTCAATGGCGGTGGCCATGGCGCTACGTGGCGCATTTCGTACAACGGACATCTCTCCAACCACCTCGCCTGGATTAATTGTGCCAAGGCATCCTGAGTGGGCTGATTTCACCTCAATGCGGCCATTAAGAAGTAAAAATATCTCATGGCCAGGTTCATTGGCGTGAAATAGAACTTTGTGTCGAGGTAGTTCGATAAGATGGCAGACATTGGTTAATAATTTATACTCATCATCAACAAGCCCGGAAAAGAGAGGTAATCGCTGCAAGATCTGAATGACCGATCTTTGTAGTGCTTTTTTTTCTTTATTGATCATAGTCGACGACGAACCTCAGATTAATGTGGTGAGTTGATTCTATTTTTTTCGGTATCACACTACAATCAACTTATAACACTATTCAGGATGTAGCTAGATGGCAGGCAATACCCATAGTTCAGAACTGATTCTTGAACCCTCTGATAATCTTCGGCTGGCTAATCTATGCGGCCCTCTTGATGAGCATTTAAGGCTGATTGAGCGACGCCTCGGTGTCGAAATTAATAATCGTGGTAACCAGTTCCGCATCGTGGGTGATGATGAGTCAATTCGAGCGAGCAGTGAGGTACTCAATACACTTTATACATTAAGTGGCGAGAGCAGCGATCCGATCACCTTAAATCATGTGCATATCTATCTACAGGATTCAGGCATTGAGGAGATGCTCGAATCGGATCGGGTCGATGAGGTGCTGATACGCACTCGCCGTGGCGTGGTGAAAGGACGTGGTCCCAACCAGCAGAAGTATCTGAAAAATATCATGACCAACGACATCAACTTTGGTGTTGGTCCCGCCGGAACAGGAAAGACCTATCTTGCAGTGGCTTGTGCGGTAGAGGCTCTGGAGCGCGAAGAAGTTCGACGTCTGATTCTTACCCGCCCTGCGGTAGAGGCGGGTGAACGTCTCGGATTTCTGCCGGGGGATCTGGCTCAGAAGGTCGACCCCTATCTGCGACCACTTTACGATGCGCTCTATGAGATGATGGGCTTCGAGCGGGTGGCCAAGCTCATCGAGCGTAATGTGATCGAGATTGCCCCGCTCGCCTATATGCGGGGGCGTAGCCTGAACGAGGCCTTTATTATTCTTGATGAGGCGCAAAACACCACCCGCGAGCAGATGAAGATGTTTCTCACCCGT
>JAOTST010000370.1 GCA_029864785.1 Chromatiales bacterium
TAATAACTACGAACGTGAAATTATCCTGATTATTTTACTGGGAACCTTGTTGGTTCTATTTTTTATATGGTGGGTGATACATCGCTGGTTAATTCAGCCCATACAAACCTTAGGTAGCGTCACTCACGATATTGCAAATGGCAGACTCTCTAGCCGAGTCGATACCCTTGGTAAGGATGAAATTGGCGAATTGGGTGACTCGATTAATAAGATGGCGACAAGCATTGAGGAGCTCTTTACCGAACAGGAGGAGGCTCATCTACAGATGCTGCAATCACTGGCTAAGGCTTTAGAGGCAAAAGATGCCTACACCGCCAGTCACTCCGGACGGGTTGCCAAATTTTCTGTACAGCTTGGTCGGCAATTAGGGTTGCCCGATGATCAAATTAAGCTGCTCAAACAGGGCGCTTTAACCCATGATTTAGGAAAAATAGGTATTGCTGACTCTATTCTTAACAAGACTTCGGCACTCAGTGATAACGAGTATGAGGTGATGAAACTTCACCCCATGCTGACGGCGACCATCATGCGCCCCTTAAAGCGTTTTAAGGCCTTTGCTGATATCGCCGCCTGGCACCATGAGCGCTGGGATGGCAAAGGTTATCCCGATGGGCTGGCGGGAGAGAATATCCCTCTTTTAGCACGTATCGTAGCCATTGCAGATACCTGGGATGCGATGACGGGGACGCGTGTCTATCGTAAGGGAATGAGCACGGAAAAGGCGCTCTCCATTCTGGTTGCCGAGCGTGACTTAGGGCAGTGGGATCCCACCCTAATCGATCTTTTTATCGCCCTGATTGGTGATGAAGTTGAGGCTCGTAGCCGTGTTGTTGATGATATAGAGCGTGCTTCTAAAGCTGCGACCTAACCAACAGACCATCCATTTATAAATTGATTTTGAGCCCAAATCTGGTATATTAGACTCTACTTATATACTACTATAGAGACGACCCAATGGCTCAACTGCCCAACTCTTTGCGCGACTGGAACACCGATGCATTTGAACAATCCCTAAAAACCGAAATGGAGCGCTTTAGAAAGGATGTGTTGCCCTTGCAGGATGCCATTGAAAATCTAAACAGTGTTAATGATAGTGATTTGGGTATCACTTTCATCAACGCAACGGATGACGAAAAGAACATCAGCGCCAAGGTAGGCGTCTATTTTGCTGAAGAGGTCTCCTGCTGTAGTTGCGGTGAGAGCGAGCCGATTGAAGAGGCCTATTGTGAGATGCGTGTGACCATCGACAAATTAACCGGCAGTGTTCAATTTGCTGTTGAGCCTGATTATAAGAAGCAGTAATCATCACACCCATGTAGACTAGGAGGTATCGACACATAGCCCTCTAAAACATGATTACCAAAATTCTATTTACTGCCCTTATTATTCTTGCTGCGCTGGTCTTTATGCGCCATAAAAGTAGCCAAATCAGGCGGCAGGAGCTTCAACGAGAAGCTCAACAAAAAGGGAAAAATAGAACAGCCATGTTTGTTGCTATCGCCTTTGTCTCACTCACTCTAGCAACCTCCGCAGGCCTCTACTACTCACACTGGCAAGAGGCGCACCGTATCTTTACGGTTCAAATCATCAACACGCTTAACGGCAATCAACAGCTCTTTCACGTCTATCAGGGTGATATTAATGGGCGCAGATTTCGTACCATTGATGGTCGACAAATCAATCTATCTGACTCAGAGCGGATGGAGGTTCAAGAGCACAACATTGATAGCAATGAATATCAATCTAGATAAAATCATTCCCGAATGATTTCTGCATCACACGCTGAGCAACTGGCTCAAAGCTACTCTCAACTCGCCAAGGATCCAGCACTTTTCAGCGAGCTGTGTCAGTTTGGTGATTATGTAAAACTATCTCCCGGTCAACATATCTGCATGGAGGGGAGCCAGTGTTCACATCTGGCACTCGTTCTTAACGGTTCTGCACGCGTCTATAAATTGGGCGAGTCCGGCAAAGAGATCACGCTCTATCGCGTCGATGCCGGAGAGTCCTGCGTATTAACCCTCTCTTGTATTGTTTCTGGCAAATTGTTTCCCGCCTTCGCCATCAGTGAGACCGATATCGAGGCCATTCTTATCCCCAGCAGCAACGTCGCTAACTGGATGAATCAGCAACCCGTCTGGCGAGATTACGCATGGAGCCTCATCGCCAACCGGCTGGCCGATGTGATTAGTTTAGTTGAAGAGATCACCTTTAAACGTATGGATGAGCGTTTAGTGCACTATTTGGAGCAGCAACGACAACAACATGGGGCGCAACTCACTATTACCCACCAACAGATCGCTGCAGATCTAGGCACTTCACGAGAGGTCATCAGCCGCTTACTTAAGGATCTACAGCAGAGCGGCCAGTTAACCCTTGGTCGAGGCCAAATTATTCTCATCAAT
>JAOTST010000371.1 GCA_029864785.1 Chromatiales bacterium
GCTCGGGAATAACGATTGCAGCCAATTTGTCGAGTCGGTGATCAGGAACCGGTACGATTCCAACATTGGGTTCGATGGTGCAGAAGGGGTAGTTCTCTGCCTGAATGCCTGCTTTTGTTAGGGCGTTGAATAGTGTCGATTTACCGACGTTCGGTAGTCCAACAATGCCGCATTTAAATCCCATGATCTTTGCCTTTTAAGGTGTGGTGTGTAATTCGTTCATCGCTTTTTGTGAATCCCCAGCGATGATTTGGGGAAGTACTTTAATAATTCGGTCGATTGCGTGATCAATCTCTATCTGATCATCAACCGATGCTTTTTTGAGTACGTAGTTACTGACCTGCTTGGCGTTGCCAGGATGGCCGATACCGATACGTAACCGTTGAAAGTTTTTGCTACCTAGGTGTGCGATGGTATCGCGTAGGCCGTTGTGACCGCCGTGACCACCGTTGAGCTTAAGTCGCGCAGTGCCCGGGTCAAGATCCAGTTCATCGTGAGCTAGAACAATCGCCTCAGGTTCAATTTTGTAGAAGTTGGCGATGGCACCAACGGCCTGCCCACTACGGTTCATAAAGGTATCGGGCTTTAACAGCCAGATGTTACGTCCGCCAATATTGACCTTGGCAACAGCACCGTGAAACTTGGACTCTTTACGAAAGCTGCCACCGTTTTGCTCAGCAATACGGTCGACCAAAAAAAAACCGGCGTTGTGTCGCGTCTGTTCATATTCGGAACCGGGATTACCCAGCCCTACGATGAGCGATACAGACGACACAACGCCGGCCTATCTACAGCCTAAAGTAATTTACTCTTCAGCAGCATCTTCTTCTTCAGGTGCTTCAGGTGCAACAACTTCACCTTCATCATCATCAGCACTACCGCGCATTTTGTGGATGGCCGCTATAGGTAGATCATGATCTGTGCCATGACTTAGCGCCACAATCTCAACACCCTTGGGAAGTTTGATATCGGAGAGGTGGAGTGAGTGATCCATCTGGAGTTCAGAGAGGTCAACTTCAAGATACTCAGGTAGAGCGCCAGGTAGACAGCTGATCTCAACGTCAGTGACGTTATGAGTGATCAGACCGCCATCGATTCTGACACCAGGAGCATCTTCTTCACCTGTGAAGTGAAGAGGAATAGTCATGCGCAGCTTCTCTTTAGCGTTAATACGCAGGAAATCAGCATGCAGGATAGTTGGCTTGTAAGGATGACGTTGCAGATCTTTCAGTACAACTTTCTCTTTTTTACCATCAATAGTGATATTCAGGATGTGTGAATAGAACGCTTCATGCTCCAGGTGGTGGAACAGACTGTTGTGCTCGATGGTGATCGAAGCTGCATCTTTACCTGCGCCATAGACAACGGCAGGGACTTTATCTTCGCGACGTAGGCGGCGGCTCGCACCTTTCCCCATATCGCTACGGCTCTCTGCCGTAATGTTGAAATCAACACTCATTTTCATATACTCCAAAAGTTAAAAAAGCCCTAGGGGGCACTTGTTACCACTCTTTGCGACCAAGAAGTGGCATCTCGTTAATCGCTCTTATCAGAGCATATCAAACAAAATTCTTTAAATAGGCTCTAATCCATGTAGAGCGAGCTGACCGACTCGTCATTATTAATACGGCGAATGGTCTCAGCCAGCATCTCAGCGATGCTGATCTGACGAATCTTTTTACACGCCGCTGCCTCGGGTGAAAGTGGCAGGGTGTCGGTCACCACAATCTCATCGAGCTGTGAGCCATTGAGATTATCAATCGCAGGGCCTGAGAGCACTGGGTGGGTAATATAGGCCTTTACCTTGGCTGCACCATGCTTTTTAAGGGCATTGGCGGCCTGGCAGAGCGTTCCGGCGGTATCGACCAGATCATCAACGATGACACAGTTACGATCTTCAACATCACCAATAATATGCATCACCTCGGCAACGTTGGCCTTGGGACGACGTTTATCGATAATCGCCAGGTCGGCATCATCAAGACGTTTGGCCACGGCACGGGCACGGACTACACCACCCACATCGGGTGAGACCACCATTATATTGGGTTCTCTCGATCGCCATATATCACCCAATAGCAGAGGAGATGCATAGACGTTATCGACGGGAATATCGAAGAAGCCTTGAATCTGATCGGCGTGCAGGTCAACGGTCAGCAGCTTATCGATGCCGACGCCGCTGAGCATGTTGGCGATCACCTTAGCGGTAATCGGTACGCGTGATGAACGGGTGCGGCGATCCTGACGGGCATAGCCGAAGTAGGGAACGACAGCAGTAACCGTACTGGCCGAGGCGCGGCGCATGGCATCTGCCATCACCATCAACTCCATCAAGTTATCGTTGGTCGGCGCGCAGGTGGGTTGGATCAGAAAGACATGTTGTCCACGCACATTCTCGAG
>JAOTST010000372.1 GCA_029864785.1 Chromatiales bacterium
GATAGCTCAGTCGGTAGAGCAGAGGATTGAAAATCCTCGTGTCCCTGGTTCGATTCCAGGTCGAGCCACCACTATTTCAAAAACTTAGCCGCCTTCGGGCGGCTTTGTTGTTTCTGCCGCCCATTCACGACAACTTCTCGCTCCTATTCCAAGGCATTAAGATCAAGACCCGTGCAATAATGCAACGATCAAATAGGGTCACCATGATCGTTCCAACTACCAGCGCCCAGTAGAAAATACGCGTTGGATCAAATAGTGCACCGATGGTAAAAATTCCATAAACAAAACGAACCTGTGTTGGAAACGCACTAAATCCATAGGTAACCATAAAATGTATAAACTGAAACAGACTGACCGCAATTACGATATAAAACCCTTCAACAACACCCGCCAAACCCGCAACCATTGCAATGAGTGTGACAAACCAATACCACCACTCAATCGACTTTAGATCTATTTTCAGCTTCATGGCTCTCCCCCGCTTTATTAAACATAACGATCTGCTAACACCCCAACCACAGTTACATATGGCACATATATTTTTCTACTTAATATAGTAGAAGAGAGGCCGTTATTTTTCAGATAGTCATTGCTCAAAAATAACCAACTTTGGCACTCAGCAATAGGGTAGGGTAATATTCAAATAACAATTCAATTGGAGAGATACTGGTATGAAACGCTATCTATGTGATGTCTGCGGCCTTATCTATGATGAAGCGGAAGGCATCCCCGATGAAGGCATTGCTCCAGGAACCCTCCTGGAAGATATCCCTGATGACTGGGTTTGCCCAGATTGTGGCGCCACCAAATCCGCTTTTATTTTGATCGATTAACGACTCTATTAATACACCTAATCATGCAAAAGAGACTCCTTGTTAGTGAACTTAAGGTGGGTATGTATATCATCCTTCCCTCTTCATGGCTCTCACACGACTTTATCAAAAGCCAGTTTAAAATTGACTCTCCCGAGCTATTACAAAAGGTGCAGTATCAGAAACTGAAGCATGTCACCGTTGATTATGAGAAGAGTGACAGATTCGAATCGGCCATCTCTGATGAGCCAACCGTTGAAGAGCTCGCCTATATCAGCCACAACGATACGGTCAAAGATCCTAAGCATGAGAGTGCGCCTGAAGGGTGGTCATCGCGCAGTGTCGTCCCAGAAGAGTTGATTGCTGCAATTGAGGATAAAAAGTTATCCCCCGACAAAAAATCAGCTGCGGTCTACAGCCACTCCATCGAGATGATGGAACACCTTCTAGAGAGCCCAACAGCCGAAAACATTAATGCCAGCAAACAGGCCATTTCATCGATTACCGACCTAATCCTCTCCGATGACAAAACAGCCGATAGCCTATTGCGTATCACTGCACACGACTTCTATACCTACACTCACTCGGTCAATGTTGGCGTCACCGGACTGATGCTCTCCAAGGCACTCTTCAAAAACTCTGATGCCCACGATCTACACGAGTTAGGTGCCGGCTTCTTCCTTCACGATCTCGGCAAGGTAAAGGTCGATCCTGACGTGCTTAACAAACCAGCACGACTGACTGAATCAGAGATGCGCCATGTGCGCATTCATCCCTATCAAGGATACAAGATACTCAACGATGCAAATGCGCTATCCGAAGAGTGTCGTCTCATCATCATGCAACACCATGAATTTGTTGATGGCACCGGCTATCCACGTAAACTGAAGGACAATGAGATACACATTTACGGCAAAATATGCGGTATCGCCGATGTATTCGATGCACTCACCGCCGAACGCTCCTATAAAAAGGCGATGTCGACCTTTGATGCACTGACGCTGATGAAAGAGAAGATGATTACCCATTTTGACAAAGAACTTTTCGGATCTTTTGTACGCCTGTTTTAATTGTTACTTGGTTTGCTACGCACATAATATGCGTCTTTAAACCGCCCTCATGTCTATGTAGCTCCCCCTTTCATTTTATTTGTAGGAAAATTCCTCTTGTATAAAGAGAGCCCCCTCAATTAGCATGTGGATAACAAAAACAATATATTTTAACGTGGAAAAATAACCATGAAACGATCGATTATTGCCGTCATCACGACACTCACCCTAAGCATTAGCGGGTGCGTAACATCACCAACACATCAAGAAATCAACAAACCTGTTTCACTAAAACAGATTAGCAAAACAAGAACTGTTAAAGCATCAAAGGGACTCAAAAGAAAAGTCGCCATTGCTCGATTCTCCAACGAAACAAAGCACGGCAATAGCTTTCTTTTAGATGATAACAATGACCGTATTGGTAAACAGGCATCCGATATTTTATCTTCCATGCTGGTTGATACCGGCAAATTCATTATGTTGGAACGCTCGGATTTGGATAAAATTCTCAAAGAGAAAGACTATGCCAAT
>JAOTST010000373.1 GCA_029864785.1 Chromatiales bacterium
CTTCTCCATTACCGGCATCTGTAGTGCAAGAGTATGCCAGCCATGTTCGGGAAGAAGGGTACGCAGTGGTTTGACGACCTGTTCCCAATTAGGATGCAGCCCGCGACCATGTAGAATGATGGCCGCCCCTCGACTGATCTCGCTATCATTCGGCATCTCAATAGCGACAAAGTCACGCCCATCTGCGGAGAGATTAACGGCCTCACCATCCATAATCGAATCAACAATTTGATCAGCAATACGCTCTTCGCGTGACAGATCCGATGCCATCGCTGTGGCGCTAAGGCCTAACCATATCGTAATAAGAATAGATAGATTCCAATGCCGTATGCTCATCTACATATCTCCGAATGTTATTTGTATTGTTATATCGTACTAGCTTGTTTCACGGCATTACCGATGTAGTTGGCAGGGGTCCAGGTCTTCATCTCGGTTTTTACCGCTTCAGGGAGTTCCAGCGTGTCGATAAACTGAGCCATCCCTTCGGCATCGACCCGTTTCCCGCGAGTCAGCTCCTTCAGTTTTTCATAAGGCTTTTCAATGCCGTAGCGGCGCATTATGGTCTGAATTGGTTCAGCGAGAACCTCCCAGTTGGTATCAAGATCAGCGCTTATGACCGCTTCGTTTATCTCTAGCTTACTGATGCCGCGCATGGTTGAGCTGTAGGCGATGAGGATGTAACCAACGCCGACACCGAGATTACGTAGTACGGTCGAATCGGTCAGGTCACGCTGCCAGCGTGAGATGGGGAGCTTACTGGCGAGATGTTGGAAGACCGCGTTGGCAAGACCTAGATTACCTTCGGAATTTTCAAAGTCGATAGGATTGACCTTGTGCGGCATGGTCGATGAGCCGACCTCACCCTCAATGGTGCGCTGTTTGAAGTAGCCGTTGGAGATGTAGGCCCAGATATCGCGGTCAAAATCGATGAGGATGGTATTAAAGCGGGCGATGCAGTCGAACATTTCGGCAATATAGTCATGGGGCTCGATCTGGGTGGTGTAGGGGTTCCAGTCGATCCCCAGAGAGGTGACGAATTTTTCAGCCTCACCCTGCCAGTCGATCTCGGGATAGCTGGCAATGTGGGCGTTGTAGTTACCCACTGCACCGTTAATCTTGCCAAGGATAGGGATGGTGATGAGTTGTTCACGCTGTCGTTTGAGTCGGTGGGCAACATTGGCCATCTCCTTACCCATGGTTGAAGGTGAGGCGGGTTGACCGTGGGTGCGCGAGAGCAGAGGTACTTCGGCCAGATCGTGAGCCAATTTAGTAACGGCATCGATCACCTCATCCATCGCAGGAAGAATTGATTGAGTGCGGGCCTCGCGCAGCATCAGCGCGTGGGAGAGGTTGTTAATATCCTCTGAGGTGCAGGCAAAGTGGATAAATTCAGTGACGGCTTCGAGCTCGGTGTTACCCTCAATCTTCTCTTTAAGGAAGTACTCCACCGCTTTTACATCATGATTGGTGGTGCGCTCGATATTCTTCACACGCTGCGCATCTTCTACGGAAAACTTAGCAACAAGCTCGTTGAGCTGGTTGTTGGTCTTTTCACTAAAGGCGGGAACCTCGGAGATGTTCTGATGATTGGAGAGCATCTGCAACCAGCGCACCTCAACCAGTACCCGGTGGTGGATGAGCCCAAACTCGCTAAAGATAGGACGGAGGGCATCGGTCTTGCTGCCGTAGCGGCCATCGATAGGAGAGACGGCGGTCAGTGAATTTAGATCCATGGTTTAAACTCGATAATTGTGGTTCAGAATGGAACCATTTTACACGAATATTGGAGCAATTTGCGTCGTGATTTATTCCGGTGCTAACCCTAGAAGGTTCAGGCTGTGTGCGCCTTGAGCCACAGCATAAACTCATCGGCTGGTAGTGGACGGGCGATAAAATAGCCCTGAACTAAATCACAACCGTAGTGTTTGAGAATGTCACAAGTCTGTTGATTTTCTACGCCTTCGGCCACGACAGATAGCCCCAAGTTGTGTCCCAATTCGATGGTTGAGTGGACGATGACGGCATCACTGTCATTATTTTCCATCTCCATGACGAATGATTTGTCGATCTTGAGTTCGTTGACGGGTAGCTGTTTGAGGTAAGCGAGAGAGGAGAATCCTGTGCCAAAATCATCAACGGAGAGCCCCACACCAATATCACTTAGCTCATTAAGTACCGTTATCGCATGTTCAGGATTGGCCATCATACTGCTCTCTGTAACCTCAAAGATAACGTGTCGGCTGCTGAGTTGGTGTTTATCCAGAAGAGCCTTAACTTCACCGCTGAGGTTGTCATTAAGAAGATTTTTGACGGCAAGATTGATACTGATCTTGAGTTTGAATCCCTCTTGATGACAGTGAGCACATTGGGTGATTGCACGATTCATGACCC
>JAOTST010000211.1 GCA_029864785.1 Chromatiales bacterium
TTTTTTCAGTAGTTCGATGAGGTCCTCATCATCCTCAGCATTTTCTGCCTGTACTGCGTGACCTGCATTTCGAAGGAGATTAGATACCATGACTGCGTGGTTTGACGAGTCATCTATTACAATAATGCGAATATTTTCTGCCATGAAGATCTATTTCAAATTGCCTTTAAACAAAAGGGTTATCCTTAGTAGCTAATGTTATAGGGATTCAAGGCACAACACCACCTTTCCCGAACTTTTACCTTGATCTCGGACTATTTTTGGCATGAGATATCCGGGCAGAAGTGTCTGTAAAGCAGCAGCAATTTCTTGTGTATGTTTAGCACTAACCTCAAAGTGGGCTGAACCATGGGCACGGTCTAGCAAATTGAGGTAGTAGGGTTGCACGCCAATATCAAAGAGGCGGTTACTTAGTTTCGCCAGTGTTTCAGCGCTATCATTGACCCCCTTAAGTAGTACCGATTGGTTTAACAGACGGACTCCCCTTTGTGATAGACGGTTGAGAACAGATTCAACCTCTGTTGAAAGCTCATTGGGATGGTTGCTGTGGAGAACCATCACCACAGGGAGAGATACTTTATCAAACCATGTGAGCATCTGTTCATTGACCCTCTCGGGTGCGACGATAGGAATTCGAGAATGAATTCGCAGTCGCTTAATATGATGAATTTGCTCAATTTGTTGAACCAGTTCACTCAAATTTTCTAGCTCTAACATCAATGGATCACCACCACTGAGGATCACCTCTTCAATCTCTGAGTGTTGATGAATGTAGTTGATTGCACTGTCCCAGTTATCGCGTTTGGGATTTTCACTGTTGTAGGGAAAATTACGTCGAAAACAGTAGCGGCAGTGGATGGCACAGGCTCCCGTTACGGTGAGCAGGACTCTATTACGATATTTATGAATCACACCGGGCGTTACGGAATTTGACAAATCACCGACTGGATCGTCACTAAATCCTTCTACCTTGCTGTTTTCTAAGGTTTGGGGTAGCACCTGTAACAGCAGAGGATCATTTGGGTTGCCTCTCTCGATCTGCTCTAAAAAGCTTTTACTGATTCGTAAAGGGAATGGACTGTTTAGTCCGATTGCGGCATCTTTAACGGAGTTAGGTAACTGTAACTGCTCGCATAGGGCGGTAATATCCCTAATAAAGGAGCCGTTATTGTTTTTACCATTCTTCCTGAGTGGTGAACGCGGTATGATAGGTCTATTCATTTTTCAATTTTGCGAGGAAATGGTCGAAATGGCTAGTGTTAGCACCAATCAATTTAAGCGTGGTCTCAAATTTATGATGGATAATGCACCCTGTTCCATTGTTGAGAATGAGATTGTGAAGCCCGGAAAGGGGCAGGCCTTTAACCGGGTTAAGATTCGCAACCTGATTACAGGCCGGGTGGTTGAAAAAACCTTTAAGTCGGGTGAGAGCGTTGAGTCAGCCGATGTTATCGATACCGAGATGCAGTATCTCTATACCGATGGTGAAGAGTGGCACTTTATGGATCCGGAGACTTTTGAACAGATATCGGCGGATGAAACGGCTATTGGTGATGAGAAAAAATGGCTCAAGGAACAGGATATCGTTACGGTCACTTTATGGGATGGTCGCCTTATTAGTGTGACGCCACCAAATCACGTAATTTTGCTCGTATCCCAAACCGATCCCGGCATCAAGGGAGACACTGCTACGGGGGCAACCAAACCGGCCACACTGGAGACCGGTGCAGTTGTTATGGTGCCGCTCTTTGTGAATGAAGGCGATCCGCTCAAGATCGATACTCGTACCGGTGACTATATCTCCAGAGCACGTGACTAAAACAGAGAAGATTAATTGATGAGCGCGGACTGGCAACCAACAGCCCCCATCGAAAACCTGAAAAAACGCGCCCGTATCTTGCAACAGATACGGGCCTTTTTTTTGCAACGCGATGTGCTGGAGGTTGATACCCCCACCTTGAGCCATGCAGGGCTCAGTGAACCCAATATCGAAAGTTTTCAGACTACTGAAGCGTTCTATCTCCACACATCCCCTGAATTTCCGATGAAACGGCTGCTTGCTGCCGGTAGTGGCTCTATCTATCAGATCGCCAAGGTCTTTCGTCAGGGCGAATCGGGTCGAAATCACAACCCTGAGTTTACCCTGTTGGAGTGGTATCGGGTGGGATGGTGTTATCGAGAGTTGATGGATGAGATTGTCGAGCTCATCACCATCATCCTTGGTACAGAGCAGTTAAATCAGCCCCCTGAGCGGCTTACCTATTGTGATGCTTTTACACATTATCTCTCTATCGATCCGCTTACCGTTTCCAGCGATGAATTGGCTCGCTGTGCAGAGGAGCAGGGGATTATGATGAATACCCCCGAGGGGATGAACCGAGAGGCGTGGCTCGACCTCCTCTTTGCCGAAAAAATTCAGCCCAATCTAGGGAGAGGGCACATCACCTTTATCTACGACTATCCGGCAGAGCAGGCATCGCTGGCACGCCTGAAGCCCGATAATTCCAATCTTGCTGAGCGCTTTGAACTATTTGTAGAGGGGATGGAGCTTGGGAATGGCTTTGGTGAGTTGACCGACGCAAAAGAACAGCGACAGCGTTTTGAACATGATCTGCTGGTGCGTGGTGAGCGGAATGCACCAAAGCCGTTGTTAGATGAAAACTTTCTTGCCGCCCTGGAGTCGGGCATGCCTGATGCATCGGGTGTCGCCATCGGGATTGATCGGTTGGTGATGGCTGCTCTGGGTGCGGGTTCTATTGAAGCGGTTATCGCATTTCCGATGGAATGCAGTTAAGGGGTAGTGCTAGATTATCGTCACCTAGTATTCCGTTGCGAGGCCGAGTAGGGGGGCTACGGTAATCGAATCACTCTTTCCTTTGACGCTAATAGCTCGACTTTGAGCAAACACAAAACCGGTTGATGAGGCTACAATTTCACTGGCTAGCAACTCTCCTCCGGCGGCATTGTCGCAAAGTCGTTTAGCTGTATTCACACTGTCGCCGAGAAGATCGTAACTTTTACGTTCACTCCCTCCCATCAAGCCCTCAACAACGGGACCATAATGAATCCCTGCCCCGGCACTCAACCCATGCGCGTCAAGCATTGGTGAAGTTGCCTCTTGCAGCGCAAGAGCTGCCTGTAGCGCCTTGCTTGTGTCGGCAAATACCAGCATCACCTCATCGGCTGTCAGCTTGACCTTAAGGGCATGAAATTGCTGCCAGACGGGCTCCGCCGCTTCGTAGTAGTGGTTGACCATGCTCACAACTTCCTCTGGCGTACGGTCTTCGCTCCAATGGGTAAAGCCTCGAATATCCATAAACAGAATGGCTCTTTCCTGTCTTGCAAGGCTGAGACTTTGTGGATTTGATACGGCTTTCTCCAGAAGTTCCTTGCCCAGTAACCACTCAGAGTACTGCTTAAGTTGTAGAGAGGTGCTACGCAGCATCTGCATCGTTTTTTCCAGGTTGGCGTTGGAGAAACCAACGATGATCCCAAGAAGTGGAATGACCACAATGATAAATGTGTGAGATGGATTGGATATAAAATCGAACAGGCCGCCGTAGTGATCAATACGAAACTCTAGCAGGACATACATCACCATGGGGATCGTGGTTCGGATGATGTTCTCTATCACCATATACGGGGAACTGAAACTAGGACAGAGCAGCCGTAATTGCTGAAGTGAACCAATAGCGAGAGAGAAGCTCAGGTAGGCAATATGGTTGGAAGAGTAAAGGGAAGCCGCCC
>JAOTST010000216.1 GCA_029864785.1 Chromatiales bacterium
GAGAGCTCTATCAAAGTGTAAATTGTGGGACCAATCATATTTGCAAGGAGAGGGCTGGGGGCTTTTCGGTAGAACTCGGCACTGATCCACCAAGCTTGCAGCAGCATCGCCACAATGATGGCGTAAAAATCGAAGCCATGCAGATACTTGGCCGGTCCACTAAGGAGTAATTCGAGAAAGATATTGACCAAGGGAAAGTGAGCCGTGTTGGTTAGCAGCTCATGCAAAAAACGTTCTCGACGTGTAGAGCCGAGGCGGCGGTCAAGTGTATTCATACCTAATTAATGGTTAATTTTCCTTGGAATGATCAGTGTTCAAACGGAATTATTTAGATTTCTTAACAAACTTTGTCAGAATCACAATGTGCTGACCGTTTACACGACCCTCAATCTGCTCGGCATTATCGGGTACCAGCGAAATGCCTCGTACAGCGGTACCCCGCTTGGCGGTAAAGTTGGCTCCTTTTACATCAAGATCTTTGATGAGGGTAACTGTGTCACCCGCCTCAAGTAGGGCGCCATTGCTGTCGAGGTGTCTGACGGAACCTTCATCGCTCTCTCCTTCACCGGTTGCTTTTGCCCAGGCAAGAAGCTCATCATCCAGATAGAGCATATCGAGTAGATCCTGCGGCCACCCTTCGCTGCGGAGACGGGTCAGCATACGCCATGCCATTATCTGTACGGTCGGAACCTGACTCCACATACTGTCGTTGAGACAGCGCCAGTGGTTGGCATCTACTTTTTCGGGCTCTTCTATCTGCTCACGACAACTATCGCAAACCAATATGCATTGATCGGCACTACCATCTGAAGAGGGTGGTACTTCATATACAGCTAGATTATCTGTTGCGCTGCACAATTCACATTTTGATTCACTACGAGTCTGTAGCTCTTTTTCGATAGTCATGATGGTTAGTTACTCTAAAGAAGATTGAATCGGTGCATTATACCGAAATGGCATCGAATGCGGCTGGTGTTAAAGGTCGATAAGAGACGTTTTAATACATTAAAACTCTAATTAAGCTCCCCAATTTTCTGTCCCATTTTGAGCTTGGTAGTCTCCCCCAACCCATCTAGCCATTGCACATCGGGATTTGAGAAGAGCAGGATTACGGTCGACCCCATATTAAATCGACCAATTTCAGCCCCTTTATCAAACCGTTGCGCACTGCTCCCTTCGTAGCTCCAGCGACCTATCTGTTTTCCTGCGGGAGGTGTTACCTCACCTGCCCATACGGTCTCGATGCTACCAACATTAATCGCTCCAACCATGACTACTGCCAGTGAGCCCATGGCGGTATCAAAGTGGGCAATAACACGTTCGTTGCGGGCAAAAAGTCTGGGTATGGTGCGGGTGGTGGCTGGATTCACGCTGAACAGGCGGCCGGGAACATGCACCATTTCGGTGAGAATGCCGCTTACTGGAATATGAATACGGTGATAGTCGCGCGGGGAGAGGTAGATGGTGGTGAAGCTTCCGTGAGTATATTTAGCCGCCTCTTTTTCATCACCTCCGAGGAGATCTGTGACGGTGTAGTTGTACCCCTTGGCCTGAATCAGACTACCTTGGTCAATTTTTGTCATCTGGCTGATGGCACCATCCACCGGCGAGACAATACTATTTTTTGCCGCATCAATAGGGCGACTCTCGGGTTTGAGGGCACGGGTAAAAAAATCATTGAAGGAGATAAACTCTTCGGGTGTTTTGCGCTGTGCATCGCTCATATCGATATCAAACATCGCTGAAAGCGTCCGAATCATGCCGTTTTTGAACCAGGGAGTTTCAATGCGCATCATCTTGTGTGTGAGGCGTGAGATGAGGTGACCCGGCATCAGGTATTGAGGATAGGCTTTGATGGCATCGGTTAGCATGGTGATCTTTCTATCTCTTTGGACATTTGCGGTAACGGCTAAGGTGGCACTGATTCCGACTACTAGAAGAATAGCGATGAGGGTTAATTTTTTCATCGGTGGAATTATTGCACGAAGGGGGACTGGATGGTTAGTCAAATAGAGGTAAATGGATTAATAAAATTGTGGAACTTATTGAATTACCAAGATAAGTTACGTATGGTTATTTCATAATAATATTGATTCAGGAGTTTCCATGTCAAATGTCGCCTATATGATCCCCAAGAAGGAGCGTCCCGTTTGGGCCCCCGAGCTTGATGAGCTAGAGCATCTGGATATTGCCGCGATAAATATGGCGGAGATACCTTTGCTGGGGTGGATCACCGCAGGTCAGCCGATGGAGCTCACCGAGAATAATGAATCGGTAACGGTGCCGGCCAATATGGTGCGCAAAAACACTTATGCGCTCAAGGTGCGCGGACATTCGATGATTGATGACAATATTCAGGATGGCGATGTCGTGATTATTGAGAAACGCGAGACTGCGGAGAATGGCGAGTCGGTAGTCGCAATGATCAATGGTGAACAGGTGACTCTCAAAAAGTTCTACATTGAGAGCGACGGTATTCGTCTACAGCCTGCCAATCCTGAGATGGAGCCCATTATGCTCGCTCATGATGAGGTGGAGATTCTCGGGATTGTGACCGGTGTAATCCGTCTCCCTGGCACAGACTAGCCCTTTATTAGATTTCGATGGGGGTATCTTCACGGTTCCCCCAATCTGACCACGACCCTTCATAACCACGGGCTTTGTAGCCGAGTAGGTCGAGCACAAACCAACTCAGTGCCGAACGGTGGTGGGTCTGGCAGTAGGTAATCACCTCTTGTCCATCTTCAATCCCGTGCTCCTTTAGCATCTCACGAATCTCTTCTGCCGGTTTCAGGCGCATATTGTTGGGCTGATTCATCAGCTCGGTCCACTCCAGATGGATGGCGCCGGGAATGCGACCCGCACGTTCGGCAAATTTCTTGGAGCCGTGATACTCACCTTCAGAGCGAGCATCGAGTAGCGCACTCTCACCTTTATCAAGGGCTGAAATTATCTCTTCGGCCTGTATCAGAGCTGTGGCGTTGGGAGCAATTGTGGCACGATATTGTGATGGTGTCGGCTGCTTAAGGTGAGAGCTGACTGGATGGTTCTCATTGATCCAGGCGAAGAGGCCGCCATTGAGCATTGATGCGTTGTGGTGGCCGATACAGGCGAGGGTCCAGAGCAGACGAGCCGCCTTGCCGCCGCCCTCATCATCATAGGCGATGACATGGTGTTCTGGTGTGAGACCGATGGCCGATAAAACGTGGTTGAGCTGCTCTTCAGAGGGGAGCAGGCCTCCCACCGGTGGGGCGTTTCGGACGATGGTCGCATAATCCAGTGGATAGGCTCCCGGGACATGGTGCTTCTGATAATACTCATGACGGCAGAGATCGATAATCAGCAGTTTGGGATTTTCGAGCTCTTTTTCGAGAATTTCGGCTTCAACAAGTCGCGGTAGCAACATAGACTACGGTATCCTTAGATCTAATTTGATAGCGGATGCTACTGAATAATATGAGGATTGACCAGAGCAACTTTCAACTCCCTGTTGTGGGCGTGGGGGCTATTGTTATTCACGAGGGTGCTGTGTTGCTGGTTAAGCGTGGCAAGGCGCCTCACAAGGGTGAGTGGGCGATTCCCGGCGGAAAGCTGAAGTGGGGCGAAACTCTGCAACAGGGAGCTGAGCGTGAGATCCTAGAAGAGACGGGGATCGCCATTGAGGCGGGAGAGCTGCTCTATCACTTTGAACACATTGTTCCTGCTAAGGATAGAGAAC
>JAOTST010000374.1 GCA_029864785.1 Chromatiales bacterium
GGTGGTACATCCTTATGGTTCGAGACATTTGATTGATCCGACCAAACTACAGGCGGGTGCTACCGCAGTTTATGGCGAAGAGGCATTTAAACGCTCTTTTGATACCCTGTTGCCTGTTGATGAGGCACGGGTGGTTGAGATGGAAGATGGAATGGAGCTGGATCTAAATGGTCGCACACTCCATCTGATCGATACCCCCGGCCATGCCCGTCACCACTTAACGGTTTGGGATCAACACTCCAAAGGTCTCTTTACCGGAGATGTTTTTGGTAATGGTTATCCTGAGCTCAGCAGTAACAAGGGACGCTACCTCTTTCCGGTTACCAGTCCTGTGCAACTCGATCCACCTATGTGGCATCTGAGTGTTGAAAAATTGTTAATGTATCAGCCTGAGCGCGTCTTTTTGACACACTACGGCATGATTGATAATCCTAAGGAGAGGGCCGAACAGCTTCATCAGGATCTTGATGCCTATGTTGAGATTACTACGGCTTCTGTTGATTCAGAAAACCGTTACGAAAGCCTGTTGGAGCAACTCACCATCTATCACCTGAATAAGATAGAAGAGCATGGCTGTGATCTATCCGATAGTGAGATTGATCAATTGATTGGTTCGGATCTGGTGCTCTGTGCGCAAGGGTTAGAAGTTTGGTTACAACGCCAATTAGCAAACAAAAATTAATTGCAATTTATTTTTTAAGCAGATTGACTCGAATAGGCATTAAAAAATGTGCGCCATCATCCTTTATATTGATTGAAAATTGTTCTTTTACGCGTTGGATAAGTGCATCTGATAGTTGATGATGACTATGCGTCACGTTTATTATATTTTTTTCAAAAGATTCAAAGCTATCAAAAAATAGTGGGACATTAAAAAACATCTCCTTAACCGATAAAAACTCTTTTGAACTTATGGCATGGTTAATTGCTCTATATGCCATCTCCCTCACATTTTCCTCATCATGAAAAATACGCAGAACCTCATTAAAGTCACCGTTAAACACGGGCTCAGAGATATATACAACCCCTCCCTGTTTTAGCACCCTTTTTATCTCCTTAAAGGCATGACTCATTAAATCAACAGGTACGTGATGCAATGATTTAAACATTAGGACAACATCAATAGACTCGTCTTCTAAGGGGATATCCTCTGCGCCTGCCATTAGAAAAGTTACATTTGGAATATCTTTAATCAACATATTATTTGTATGCTGTACTTTATCTACCTCTGTTGCGATAACTTCACGTTCCAAACCGGTTGCCGCGATAAAACGCGTTATTTCAGCTTTTCCACACCCTAACTCAAGTATTTTTTTATGGTCTAACGAGAGAAGATGTTTCAACTCTTCCATTTCATTAGATGTTTTATATTCTGACTTTGGTGAAATCATGAGGGTGTCCGTTAATTATCAAATAGATCGTTTAAAAATATTTACGCGCAATCAATGCTGTGCCGAGAAAAATAGAGAGGCCGTACTATGAAGATTAGTACGCTCTGATTTTGGTAATTAATTCGGCATAAATTTTAGATGGCGGAGTTGTTCCGGTCACAAGTTGATAGAGCTGTGGATCTTGCATCTCTAGCAACGCTACGAATTTCTCTCTCTCATCAATTGTCGCAGTTGCATAGTGCTGCTGTAGATAGCGCTCAAGGATAATATCGAGTTCGAGCATCCCACGGCGACAGCGTATGCGTAGTTTAGACGGGATTTCGGCATTCATCATTAAGCCAATTTTTTCTTGATCTCGGCAATCGCCTTTGCTGGATTCAGCCCCTTTGGACAGGTGTTAGTGCAGTTCATGATGGTGTGACAACGATAGAGTTTGAAGCTGTCATCGAGTTGTTCCAGACGCTCTTTGGTTGCGCCATCACGGCTATCTGCAATCCAGCGATAGGCTTGTAGCAGGGTGGCTGGGCCAAGATAGCGATCACTGTTCCACCAGTAGCTGGGACACGAGGTAGAGCAACTGGCACAGAGAATACATTCGTAGACTCCGTCGAGCTGTTTGCGTTCGTCAATGGACTGCCTCTGTTCTTTACCATCAGCAGGAAGTTCTTTTGGCTGAATCCACGGTTTTATTGAGGCGTGTTGGGCGTAAAAATTAGTTAAGTCTGGAACTAGATCTTTGACAACATTCATATGAGGTAAAGGGCTGATAGTAATCTCTTTACCCTTAAATGAATCGATTTCTTGGGTGCAGGCAAGGGTGTTGGTACCACCGATATTCATTGAACAGGAGCCGCAGATCCCTTCACGGCATGAGCGGCGAAAGGTGAGGCCAGGATCGATCTCGCTTTTGATTTTAAGCAGTGCATCCAGCACCATGCTGCCACAGGTATCCATATCCAGTTGATAGATATCCCAGCGTGGGTTTTCG
>JAOTST010000375.1 GCA_029864785.1 Chromatiales bacterium
CCGCACTCTCTATATCCGGTCCCAGTTCACTTTTTTCAAGTGTGTTGGGATCACTGATGACGGCGGTGTGTGCCAGTTCGGGTTTAAGGTAGGTTTCTGCCACCCGTTTGAGATCCTCTTCGGTTACTTTGAGGATCTTCTGACGGAATTGATTGCGGTACGCGGGGGTACGGCCATGACGGGAGGCGTGGAAGGTTGATTTTGCCTCGCCTGCCGGTGAGCCGGGTTTATCTATGCTGCCAATGACGCCAAGGATTGCCTCCTCAACTTCACGCCATGGATGCGACTTGCTAAGCAGCCATTCGATGGAGTTATCAAAGTCCTGTAGCGTCTCTGCCAACCGGGGATCACGGTAGGAGAAGAAGCGGAATGCACCGCTATCGCTATCGAAACTGGCGCCGCCACCGTAAGCACCGCCCTGTTCACGAATCGCACGGTGGAGGAAATTGTTACGTAGAAATCCAGCCAGAACCTGTAGCGCAGGGGTATCGGCGTGAGTTGATGGGATTGTGGCGTAGGCACGGGCACAGAAATTGACTTGAGTTGATGTTGCCCAGCCCTGCTTAATGATTCCCTGTGGTTGTGGCAGTACGATAGCGGCAGTTTCTGCGACAGCCGTAGAGTCTGCCCAGCGATTATCAATCGCTTCAATAATCAATTTTTTGTGTTCAGACTCACCAATGGTAAGAAATTGGCGTGGTGCCTTGATGATCTTCTCTCGCATCTCGACAAACTGTTCACTCAGCTGTTTAAGTTTGGCTTCGTCATTAAGGCCATCATCGAGCCCCTTAATAAATTGAATCCCTGCAAGTCCACCCCATTGGTGCCCTAGTTGATTGACGGCAGTAATGTTGCTTGCGGCGGCAGACATTGCCAGTGAGTGACCACTGCCTGTGACGCGCTGCTCCTGTCCCATACGTTCCTGAGCGATCAGTTCACGAATGCGATCCAGTTCATCAAAACGGGCAGAGCTAAAGCACTCTTGTAAGAGTGTTGTTAACGCATTACCGTTACGGGTTAACGCCTTGCCTGAGAAGGTAAATGTCCCTTTATATTTATTCAGATCATCTATGGAGCCACGTACAGAGACACTGGCACTGACGCCACCGGTTGATGCGGTAATCAATTCTTGTGTTTCAAGATAGCTGCGTCCGCCACAGCCCACCTCGGTGAGTACATCACTAAATAGAGGAAGTAACAGGCGCTGTTCGTCGGTAAAGTCAGGCAGGTCGATCACTAACTGTTGGTAGACCAGACCATTGGTGCCACGGCTATACCAGGTGGCAGGTTGGTTAGCGATTTTGGTCTCTTCGCCAACCGGTAGGGTGAGTTCTGCTGGAATATCCTCTAGCCCAACTTTTGGAAGAAGCTCCGGATCATCGGCCTCTTCCTGGCGTGCTGCAAGTTTGAGACTATTTTCGATGATCGCCTTCTTATCAACCTCAGAAAGTTTGGACTTCATCTCTGCAAGGCGTCTCTTTTCAGCATCATCGCGTTGGCTACTTAACGATTTGTCGGGTGACATTGTGAGCAGAACGCGGTGTGGATTATCGATTAGTTCCTGTACTAGAGATTTTACATATTCAGGATCTGTAATCTGTTGGCGTAGTTTTTCAAGAATTGGATCAATATCCAGTAACGCGACTGGATCGGCTCCATGCAGATTGCCGCCAAGAGTGTGAACAATCAACTGTAGACCATAGGGAAATCCGTCTCCGCTCACTTCGCGTTGTGATAGTTCAAGCTGATGCAGTACCGCCTCGACCATCTCCTGAGATACGCCTTCTGAGGCGATCTTTTTCAGTGTATTGAGAATAAGTGCTTCCACCTCTTTACTCTTTTCTGGATCACTTCCCTCTAAACCGCAGGCAAAGATCATTTCGCGACTTGAATCAGATACACCACACAGTGGCGAAGGAGCCTGCCCTAAATCGCTGGTCTCAAGCGCATGGCGTAGGGGTGAGGCGCTGCTCTCCATCAGAATTCCTGAAAGGAGATGTGCCGTCATCACCTCTTCAGCATCGGTACAGCGACCGAGAAGCCATCCGAGAACAACATGAGTCTTGTGATCAAGGTTCTCTTCGCCATCGAGGGCGTAGTGTTCAGCGATCTCTTTAGGTGCCGTGAAACGTTGCTCATCGGGTACACCAATATTGAGGTCGCGTTTTTCAAACTGGTTGAGAGCCTGTTCATGGAATGTGGCCTGAAGTTTACTTGCAGGGATATCACCATAGGTCATAAAGAGCGCGTTAGAGGGGTGATAGTGATCCGCATGGAAGGCTTTAAGCTCTTCGTAGCTCAAATCGGGGATATTGGCCGGTTCACCGCCACTATTGTGGTGATAGGTAATGGTTGGGAAAAGCTCGCTAGTGAGA
>JAOTST010000376.1 GCA_029864785.1 Chromatiales bacterium
TCAGCCGCCCTCGTCTCAGTCGTTGGGAAAAGTTTGCTCTCTTGTGGAAAGCACTTTTTAGATCATGACCCCCGAAGAGTACTGTGCAGCACAAGTCAACAAAAGCCGCTCGAGCTTTCGTCTAAGCTTTCTGCTACTCAACAGAGAGAGACAGCAGGCGATTCATGCGCTCTACGCCTTCTGCCGTGAGGTCGATGATATTGTCGATGACGTGGATGAGAATGACGACCCCGCAGCAACTAAACAACTACTCGACGATTGGCGTAGCGAGATCAACTCACTCTATCAGGGTTCACCCACCCATCCCATCGGTCATGCTCTGCTCCCAGCGATACAGGCCTATAACCTCTCCAAAAATCATTTGATGGCCATCATCGACGGCATGGAGATGGATCTTGAGAAGAGCCGTTACGCCAACTTTGATGAACTCTATCTCTACTGCTATCGTGCCGCAGGGGTTGTCGGGCTACTCGTCGCAAAGATTTTTGGCTATCAAGATCCGCATACCGAAGAGTATGCAGAGGCGCTCGGTATCGCCCTGCAACTCACCAATATCTTGCGTGATGTGGGTGAGGATCTTGAACGGGATCGCATCTATATTCCACAGGATGAACTCGCCCGCTTCGGCCTCTCCGATGCCACCTTGCTCTACCCTGAAAATATTGAGCGATTGATCCCTCTGTTTGAATCTATGAAAACACGTGCTGAGTCGTACTATCAAAAGGCGCTCACATCACTGCCCACAGTAGATCGTAAGGCGCAACTGAGCGGTCTAGTTATGGGAGCCATCTATCACGCCCTGTTAAAACAGATTACCGCCGAGAACTATCCAGTGCTCTCCAAAAGGGTGCGACTCTCTACCCCCGGAAAATTGGTGACTACGCTCAAGTACCTGTTAACAAGGCGATATGGCTAAAACAGTTATCGTTGGTGCAGGCTGGGCAGGACTTGCAGCGGCCATCGAGCTGACTCGGCAAGGCGTTCCGGTGACCGTGATAGAGTCGGCCAAAGCGTGTGGTGGTCGAGCTCGAAAAATTGACTATCGAGGTGCTCAGTTCGACAACGGTCAGCATATATTAATTGGCGCCTATCGTGAAATATTCAGACTCCTTAAAATCTGTGGAGTCGATCCGCAACAGGTTCTGCAACGCGCACCGTTACATTTCACCTTTTATGGTGATGGTCGTAAGCAGCGTTCGATTCAACTTCCCCGTCTTCCCGCCCCCATCCATATGGCAGCAGGTATTCTCCAGGCAAAGGGGATGGCATGGTCAACTAAATGGCAACTTATCTCGGCCAGCCTGCGATTTTTGCTCAGGGGATTTAAGTTAAAGAGTGACTGTTCCGTCACGGCGTTATTGCAGCAGGCCGGTCAGACAGAGAGCACCATCAAGGCGCTCTGGGAACCACTCTGCATCGCCACCCTCAATACCCCGCCCAATATCGCCTCTGCGGAGATCTTTCTGCGGGTTTTAAAAGATGCCTTTACCCAATCATATAGAGATAGCGACACCATTCTCTCCAAAGTCGATTTAAGCACCCTCTTTGTTGAACCGGCCATACGTTACATCCGTGCCCATGGTGGTGAGGTACTGACCTCTACACGCATCAAAGCCATTGAGATCAATGAGAAAGGCATCACCGCCGCATTGACCGATAGCATGAGGATTGAGGCCAAAAACATTATCCTCGCCACACCTCCACCACAGACCGCGCAATTACTAAAACCCCATGCGCAGCTCCATCCCCTTGTTGAATCACTACAACGGTTTGAATACCAACCGATTATCACCCTCTATCTGCAATATAGTGAGGCCACACGACTGCCCCACCCCTTTGTCGCCTTTGATGATGCACTCACCCAGTGGCTATTTGATCGTGACCACTGTGGACAGCCCGGTCTGATGGCGGCCGTGATCAGTGCTGAGGGGGAACACCGTCATTGGAGCCGCACGCAGATCACCGATCAAGTCAAAGAGGAGATTGCCGCCCATTTTCCTCATCTTGGCGATGCAACAGAGAGTTGGCTGATCCATGAGAAGCGTGCCACCTTTGCCGCAACGGTGGGAAGTAACGCCTATCGACCTACAAACCAGACTTCAACAGCGGGATTATGGCTTGCCGGCGACTACACCGATACCGGCTATCCGGCCACGCTTGAGGGTGCAATTATCAGCGGGGTGGCATCTGCCCATGGATTATTGTCGGATAATATTAGAAAATAGTCATATTTCTTGACGTCTGAACATCTCATCCCATACCGGAGCCCCCATGGTCGAAAAAGTAACCAACTACCAACCCTCACCGACTCTTTTCGAAGGCAAAGTGATCCTCGTAACTGGCGCTGGACAAGGGATTGGAGCCGC
>JAOTST010000069.1 GCA_029864785.1 Chromatiales bacterium
GTCTATTCGGCATCAGCGACCGCAGCAGCAGAGTTCCCAGACCTTGATGTCTCGATTCGTGGTGCCGTTTCAATCGCCCGTCGCCTGCAAGATCCGCTCGCCGAGCTGGTAAAGATCGACCCCAAATCAATCGGTGTTGGGCAGTATCAGCACGATGTGAGTCAGTTCCAGCTCGCACGTAACCTCGATACCGTCGTAGAGGATTGTGTGAATGGGGTGGGTGTTGAGGTCAACACCGCATCCAGTGCCCTGCTGCGTCGTGTTGCCGGCCTTAACCAGACCATTGCCGATAATATTGTTGAATTTAGAAACCAGAACGGTCCCTTCAAAGCACGTAAAACGCTGATGAAGGTCGCCCGACTTGGCGAGAAGAGTTTTGAACAGGCGGCAGGCTTTCTACGCATCCATAATGCGGTCAATCCACTTGATGCCTCAGGTGTCCATCCCGAAACCTACGGTGTAGTGCAGAAGATTGTTGATAGTAACCAGGTTGATATCGACACCCTTATCGGTAATAGCGCCCTACTTAAAACGGTTAATCCTGCCGATTATGTGGATGAGCAATTCGGACTTCCTACCATTACCGATATCGTCGCTGAACTCGATAAGCCGGGCCGGGATCCACGCCCCGCATTCAAGACCGCCCAGTTTAAGGAGGGTATTGAAAAGCTATCTGACCTAAACGATGGGATGATTCTTGAGGGAACAGTCACCAATGTGACCAACTTCGGTGCCTTTGTCGATATTGGCGTACACCAGGATGGTCTGGTGCATATCTCAGCGCTGGCAAATAAGTTTGTTAAAGATCCACACGAGGTGGTTAAGGCGGGCGATATCGTCAAGGTGAAGGTGCTGGAGGTTGATCAAAAGAGAAAGCGGATCGCCCTCACCATGCGTCTGGATGATGCCATTACTCCCCAAACCCCACAGGCGAGTGGCACGAACCGGGAAAATAGCCCTGCTAAAAATCCACGGACCAAAAAACAGTCTCCACAACGAGAAAACCGATCCCAACAACAAGATACCGGGGCGCTAGCTGCCGCGTTTGCACGGGCAAAGAACCGATCTTAATATTCTTGAGCTCTCATTTAAAAATATCGCTAAAAGCGTACGCCTCTCAGACTATTCTGGATTTGTTGCCTGTTTGGTGTAAGGTAGCGTCAAAATAATTAAAAATCAGAGAGTCGCTGCTGATCCTTTAACGAAGCGGACTTCTCTCACCACTTAGGGAATAGAGATAACCATGTCTAAAATTGGTTCAACGCTTAGTCGATTGTTTAGCCGCAATAGTGATAGCGATAAAATTTTTAGAAAGGAACGTCGCAAAAATTACCGCAATACTCCAGATGACGGAACCCAGATCCTGATCATCGATGACTCAAAGACCGCTCAACAGCTATTGAAAAAGATGTTTACTCAAGCGGGCTATGACGTACTACAGGGTTTTGATGGGGAATCAGGAATTGCCCTTGCCCAACAGCACAAGCCGGCGCTTATTATTATGGATGTTGTGATGCCGGGCATTAGTGGATTTCAGGCCACACGAATGATCCGAAAAGACCCTGAAATTGCCGATATCCCAATTATTATTACCAGTGGCAGCAGAGATGCGAGTGACCAATTTTGGCTCTCTAAAATTGGAGCTGATCACTATCTAACCAAACCATTCACGCGCGGCGATCTCTTTTTAATTCTCGATAAGGTTCTCTACTCGGAGGTTCTGGTAAAGGATTGGAGTAAGAACGAGATGCTCAATGAAGTGGTTGAGCCCGATCAATCTTATGCAGAGATAAATCTCCATATCGGACACGAAATGGAGATATTGATTATCGATGACTCCAAAACCGTTCAATATCTGATGAAAAAGATGCTGATGCAAAGAGGCTATGATGTTCTGCAAGCCTATGATGGAAAGTCAGGCATTATTCTCGCCAAAAAGCATAAGCCCTCTCTCATCATCATGGATGTTATGATGCCCGGCATGAATGGATTTCAGGCGACCCGCTTCATTCGAAATGATGCGGATATTGCCGATATTCCGATTGTTATTATCAGTGGAAACAAGCAGGCCAGTGAGAAGTTCTGGGCTGCAAAATTGGGGGCTAGCCACTATATGGCCAAGCCATTTACCCGAAGCGACCTATTTAAAACCCTTGATAAAACACTCCATGTGGAGTCGGTTACCACTACGCCCGCTAATGGCATTGTTATCAATACCGTTGTTGAACCTGATCCCTCTTATACTGAAGAGAAACTGGATATTGATTAACTTAAAAATTATGAGTCTCTGATCATTTGAGTCATTGGCTCAAGATCTCGCTCTTTTTTCACCCGTTCAAAAAGCTCTTTCGCCCTCTCTTTAACATCCCCAACTTCATCAGCGCCCTTTGTTAATAGCCTAACCCACTGCTTGAGCCGAGAAGCTGCACCACGCTGATTATCAACATGCACCATCAACTCTGAAAATTGGAGTAGTAGTGCCCGAAGCCCAATCCATTGAATACTAGTTACGGCCTCTCCGGCTCTATGCTGACGAATTTGAGAGGCTAGATAGGGATGGCGCACAGCCGCACGTCCAATCATAAAATGACTACAACCGCTAATTAATTCGCATTTTTGAAAGCTTCTCAGATCAGCAATATCGCCATTCGCCACAACGGGGATATCAATCGCCTCACGAATTTCTGCTAACCACTCCCAACGTGCTGCGGCTTTATAGCGATCAGCCCGGGTACGAGCATGAACCGTGAGCATATTGGCTCCAGCCGCCTCGATACTTTTTACGATATCAATCGTATTTGCGGTATCGTCATAGCCAAGACGCATTTTAACCGTGACTGGAATCTCACGGGAAACTGTCTGCCGAAGGGCAGAAACAATCTGATAGATCCGCTCAGGCTCATTCAGTAATATCGCCCCTGCGCCACCACGATTAACCGTTGGTGATGGACACCCAAAATTCAAATCGACTCCAGGGGCACCTAGCTCCACTGCACGGGCACCATTATCAGCAACCACCGATGGATGACTCCCCATCAACTGTATATAGACCGGGGTTCCCGATGCCGTACGCCCACCACTGTTCAACTCCGGTACGCTGCGGTAGAAAACCCTGGAGGGCAGTAACCTATCCGTCACGCGAATAAATTCACTCACACACCAGTCATAACCCCCGATGCTGGTCAGTATTTGACGAAGGTAAAAATCGACCAATCCTTCCATTGGTGCAAGTATGAGCTTCATAGTAATTAGTGAATCACTTCAAAGGTTTGATAGGAGGGAGTATCTGATAGATATTCCACACGAACATCTCTTACCTCAGCCATGAGCGGCCCCTTATTTGCCCATAAAATCAGCTGTTCTATCGGCCTATCATCACCCTCTGCAATAACTTCAACCGCACCATTGGCAAGATTTTTTACACGCCCCAAAAGTCCCAACCGCAAAGCCTCTGCACGGGTACTTGCCCGAAACCACACCCCTTGCACACGTCCTGTTACTATTAATCTAACAACCATACCTTTAATATCACCATTTACTTGAACCAATATCAAAAATGATTCAAATAGAGTTAAACTTCAACAAATCTAATTATCGTCGTTACAAACATGCATGACTACACACAAATTACCGTTATCGTCGCACTCTGGTGTGGATTTTTTGCCCTTCACTCCCTTACAGCATCACTCACTTTAAAACATTGGGTCGCCAACCACTATGCCGGCATAATGCCTGCTTACAGGTTGATATTTAACGGGCTATCCACGCTGTTATTAATTCCGCTACTTTTGTTAAGTTATAGCTGGCGCAGTGAACCATTATGGCAGTGGAATCCGCCGCTTTTCTGGATAACCTCACTAATATCGGCCATCACCGTTATCGCCTTTATCATATCGATAAGGTATTACGATATGTCGGAATTTTTCGGTACCCGACAGTGGCGCAAGAAAGTGGATGCCGTTGAAGATCAGGAAAATTTTGTTATTGGAGACTTTCACCGCTATGTGCGTCACCCTTGGTATAGTATGGGAATTATATTGATCTGGTGTCGAGAACTCGACCTCATAATGCTAACCAATGCCATAATGATTACGCTCTATTTTATTATTGGATCACGTCTAGAAGAGAGAAAACTCGTTCAATATCACGGAAAAATATATCATCGCTATCAACAGAAAGTGCCCGGACTAATGCCTCGCCCCTGGAAGTTTCTGACCCGATTAGAAGCCGATGAGCTAATAAAGGAAAAAATGTGAACTAGGTCCGTCCGTAACACCATAAAAATGTGACCTATGTTTCAGAAATAACCTACAGCTTAGCTAGTATATAACCAACAGAGCAACTCATCTCTAAATAGAGGTACTGGTTATGACTATATTACAGATAGAACAGATTCATAAGCGTGAGATCACATGGGAACGTGCCATCATCGCCCTCTTTCTACTATTTCAGACTAGTGCAACCACGCTAATTTATCTAAATGATTCACAAAGTGGATTTTTCATCTTCGCCCTTGTCACTACCTTTGTGAAATCGGTTGTTATTGCTGCAATTCTGGTCGAATTAATGCGCTTTGCTGATCGCCTGTTAAAAAAGCACTGGCTCTACGCTGCCCCAATGATGAACAAAAATATATCACTTGCTTCACATTAAATAGCAAACGCTCTCTCACCTCCCAGTTAATCACCCATATGTAGAGAATCTACGCTAAGGCTAAGGATAGTCTTGGCTATAGCAGAGCAGCAATAGATAGCCTCTCTATCAAATCGTTTTTAGCGGTTTAACCAACCTGAACCATATAATAGTAACCGTATAGACAAGAGTTGAAATAGGTAAACATACTTACAACGATGTCTACTTTATGGTTTTTTATACCCATAAAAAAACTGCACTCTCCTTTTTTCAATAAGACAAATAATCTAAAAATACCATTCAATTCAAACGCATAGGGCTCTGGATATTTACGTATCTAGCTGTCGTATAAGCGTTTTTACCGATAGAACAGTTTACGAAGCAGTGATACTCTTAGCCATAACTAAAGAGACAAATAATCTGGGAAGCAACGATTTATGGACTTCGAGTGGATTGCCATCGCATTAGGAGATGTCGCCTGGATATCACTGGCTTTCATGCTAGGATTTCTCGCCAGGCTAATTAATCTCCCACCATTAGTTGGATTTTTAGCAACAGGGTTTCTTCTTAACTACTTAGGTATTGCTAGCGGAGAGATGCTTCAAAAACTTGCTGATCTAGGAATAACATTACTGTTATTTACGGTTGGTTTAAAACTAAATATTCGAGTTTTAATTAAGCCCCAAGTTTGGTCAGTTACGATACTTCATATCGCAACTGTTGTTGCAATATTTGGGGTTATAATCTTTGCCCTATCCCTTATGAAGGTCTCACTGTTTTCTGGTGTAGACTTAAAAACATCCCTCGTAATTGCCTTTGCATTAAGTTTCTCAAGTACCGTTTTCGTCATAAAATCACTTGAAGAAAAGGGCGAAATGAACTCAATGCATGGACGGATCGCTATCGGCATTCTAGTCATGCAAGATCTAGCTGCCGTTATTTTTTTAGCCGCATCTACAGGAAAGATTCCATCACCTTGGGCTCTACTTCTTTTTCTGCTGATCCCTGCTCGCCCATTTCTCCATTATTTGTTGAAAAAAACGGGTCATGGCGAATTGATGATTTTGTATGGACTGGTTTTAGCTTTAGGGGGTGCAGAACTATTTGAACTAGGCGGAGTGAAAGATGATCTGGGCGCAATCATCATGGGGGTTTTAATTTCAACACACCCAAAGTCAAAAGAGATGGCAAAATCGATGCTCGGATTTAAAGATCTGTTCCTTGTAGGTTTCTTTCTATCGATTGGTCTATCAGGAGAACTCTCATTCGAAGCATTAATTATTGGCCTCCTACTTGTACCTCTCATATTTTTAAAATCGGCACTGTTCTTTGCATTAATGACCCGCTTCAAGTTGCGATCACGCACATCACTATTAGCCTCGATAAATCTCACAAACTATAGCGAATTTGGTCTCATAGTAGCCGCGATAGGTGTGGCCAATGGCTGGCTAGACGGAGCGTGGCTAGTCGTCATAGCAATCGCTCTATCCATCTCTTTTGTTGTTGCATCCCCAATAAATAGACTTGATGATCGAATTTATAATCGGTTTAAAAGTTTATGGATGAAATTTCAGAAAAAAGAACGACTGCCAGACGATATCCTCCTAGATACACTGGGTGCAACCATTGCAATTTTCGGAATGGGTCGAGTAGGAAGCGGCGCATATGATCGAATGCGTGAATTTCATGGCGATACGGTCGTCGGCATCGACTTTGATACGGAGTTGGTAAAAAATCATCAATCTAAAGGTCGAAACATTCTGCATGGAGACCCCAGTGATTCTGATTTTTGGGATAAAATAAAACAAGATAATAATATTGATCTCGTTATGTTGGCACTACCTAATATTCAATCAAATTTAGATGCGCTGGCTCAACTTCAGAAAATCTCATTCAAAGGACGCATAGCAGCAACAGCCCGATATCGAGATGAAGAGAAACAACTACAGCAATCAGGAGCTACCGCTGTATTTAACATCTACACCGAAGCAGGTACTGGATTCTCCGACCATGTTGAAGCTAATAATCCAATAAAATGAAACCAACCAAAGCTATTTCAAAGTGGAGAAAAAAGAGCTATGTAACGAGCTATGACGATGAGAGTATCCTCTCCGTGCAATGGGTAACTAATTACCCTGATATAATTTCTGGAATATTACAGAAAGGAGATGAGAATCATGGCTGATGATAGATATTTAAAAGAGATATCGAACGAGCTTCGTTATATAGAGAGATCAAGAGCATCATCATGGAGGTGGGTAATTATCATTGCTGCCGGAGTTTTTATTGGCAATATTGCCTCATTTAGTATTGAAAAAGCGGTTCAATATTGGGAATGGAATCAGGTTGGTAATTTCTTCAAAGCTGAGACTCAAAAGATGCAAATACAATCGCAAAAAAGTAAATTTGAAGAATCCGCAATTCTAAAATCTCAACAAATTAAATTAGAACAGCAAAGAAAACAGCTAGAAGCTCAGACTAAGCAAAGGCAATATCAGCTTCAACAAAAACAGCAAGGGTTAAGACAAGCTCAACAAACATGCAAATTTTGGACTCAACAATACGCTAAAGAGAACACATTATTTAACAAGTCTTACAGAGATCAGGCATGTAAAAAGGTTAATGAGTTCAAGTAATCAGAGCTATCTATGGGACAAGCATAAAAAAACGGCCTAGAACGATAAGCCCTAAGCCGTTGATTTACTTCACTTGTATGGTGCGCCCGACACGATTCGAACGTGTGACCGCCTGGTTCGTAGATACATAGATAGTTTGTAACTATCTGATTTTATTA
>JAOTST010000377.1 GCA_029864785.1 Chromatiales bacterium
GGCTTCTGGTGGTTAAATCACCTGAATGTGCATCATCAACATTACGATAAAATTATTGACGGCATGTATGAAATTGACCGGCAAGTGTCTTTATCGCATCTGTGGTTTGATGACCAGGCTAATCTGGAAACAGCACAAATTCGTTCGTTGCTCGAAGAAGCATATCTCACCGCAGATGGCTTGGTGACTAAACTGCAACAGGACAAGGAATTGCTTGCTAATCATCCTCAACAGCTTGATCTGATCGTTGGCATGAAAGAAGTCAGAGAAATGTTGTTTGAGATGAAAAATTTTGCAGATGAACTTCATCTAAGGGCAGATGGAAAAACATTCACCGAATATAAAAAACAATTTGATAACAGTTGCCATCTTTTTGCCGACGCTGCTCTTCGTGTTGAAGAGATTATGAAGCAAGACAGTTCAAAACATATGCGTAATTCCTTATATACTTTCCGACTGATTTTTGCTGGTTGGATTTTATTGGTTGTATTTCTTCTCTTGGTAATTCTCAAGATGGAGTTCAAAAGGAAGTCCATCGCCCAGGCACTTGCTGACAGTGAAGAGAAGTTTAGAACCATGGCAGAGTCGGCCCGGGATGCAATTATTCTTGCTGATGGTAATGGTCGGATTTCATATTGGAACCATGCTGCTGAAATAATGTTCGGCAAATTAGTCAATGAGGTGGTTGGGGAGAAAATTTGCGATACCATCTTGCCAGCAACACAAGATCAGTATGAGCTAGATAGATGTGCGGCACTTTGGCAATCCGATGACGATGATTGTACGGATGAGAATGTTATCGAAATAATGGTTAACTCCGGGGGCAAGATTTTTCCTGTAGAGGTTTCGGTGGCACCAATATTATTAAATGACCAATCACAAAATATCGCCATTCTGCGTGATATTACAGAAAGAAAACGCTCTGAACAGGTGGTGCGAGATAGTGAGTCGCTACTTCGGACTTTGGTCAATGCCATGCCGGATTTTGTATGTTTTAAAGATTCCCAGGGCCGTTGGTTAATGGCCAATGAATTTGGGTTAAAGCTTTTTGCCATTGATAACATTGATTATCAAAACAAGACTGATTCTGAGTTGGCGGAAAATAATGATTTTTACAGAGAGGCCTTTTTAACATGTGTTGAAAGCGACAAGAAAGCTTGGCTTGCCGGGAAGGAGTCTCGCTATGATGAGATAATTCCTCGACCTGTGGGCGATCCGCTTATTTATGATATTATCAAGGTACCCATTTTTAATGATGACAACAGCCGAAAGGGATTACTCGTTATAGGTCGTGATATAACCATGAGAAAAACCATTGAAAAGGCGTTACAGGACTCAGAAGAGAGATTGCGTCATCTCTCTGCAAATCTTTTTGTGATGCAGGAGTCTGAGCGGCGCCGGGTTGCCAATGAACTTCATGATGAACTTGGGCAGTCTCTTGTTGCCTTGAAGATGCAAGTTCGTTCCATACAGCGGCATCTGGCTACTGAACACTCTGAAGAGGTTGGCGAATGTGATGCCGCCTGTGAGCATATAAATCAGATTATTGAGAATGTTCGCCGCCTGTCTCGTGATTTGAGTCCGGTGGTTCTTGATGATCTGGGGCTTGGGGCAGCTATCAAGCACTTGGTAGAGAATTTCTCCAAACTGCATGATATAGACGGCACTTTAACAATGGATGATATCGGACATCACTTAACATCCAGCGAAGAACGTATTGTTTACCGGATTGTGCAGGAGGCTCTTACCAATATCGCCAAGCATGCAAAGGCTCGCAACGTTGAGATTTTTATTCGTAAAAGGAATCAGTGGATTAATTTTCTTATCCGGGACGATGGCTGTGGCTTTGATTCGGAGAAGGTGGCCAAGAAAAAATCTGTTGAACGAGGCCTTGGGCTAACGGCCATGTCGGAACGGGTGAGAATGTTAGGCGGTTTATTTGATATCAATAGTCAGATCGGCCGCGGTACGTCTATCTCAATGTCCGTACCAGTTAACAAAAATTGATATTAAGCAGGTGGCAAAGCTTATATTTAATCAAGGGATAGAGGAAAGGCATGGGTAAATATCGCATAGTTTTGGCGGATGATCATGCGCTGATCAGGCAGGGTATCAAGAGAATTATTGAAGACAGCGAGTCTTTTGAGGTTATTGGTGAGGCAGGAGATGGCATAGAATTGCTTGAAATCTTGAAAAAAAACCCACCAGACATGATCATTCTTGACATATCAATGCCCAAATTACGTGGAATTGAGGCTATTAGCGAGGCTCGCAAGATATGCCCGACAGTGAAGGTAGTGATTCTGACCATGCACAAGAATACAGAGTATGTTTATCATGCCATTGCAGCCGGG
>JAOTST010000416.1 GCA_029864785.1 Chromatiales bacterium
TGATGCCCTTGATATGCTCAATTCAGGAGCAGTTGATGCCTTTGTCGGCAACCTCACGACCACCAGTTACTACATCGGCCAAAATAAGCAGTACAACATCCATGTCGCAGGAGAGACCCCCTACAGCAATCAACAGACCATAGCGGTACGAAAGGATTGGCCGCTCTTTGCTGGAATCATCCAGAAGTCACTCAACACGATCAAGCAGGAAGAGAGGGATGCTATCTACAATCGTTGGATGTCGATTCGCTATGAACACAGCAATGACTACACCCTGCTGTGGCAGATGTTGGCTGTAGGGGCGCTAATTTTTATCATTATTCTCTACTGGAACTCTCTGCTCAGACGCAAGGTTGCCCAACGAACCAAAGAGGCGCAAGAGAGTGAACAGCGTTTCAGGGCAATCATTGAGACCTCTCCTGATTGGATATGGGAGCTTGATAGCCACTTAAACTTCACCTACTCCAGCCCCAAAATTTTCGATCTTCTCGGCTACACTGCCAATGATGTCATAGGGAAAAGTGTACTGGAATTAATGCCTGAAAATGAGGCAGAGCGAATTATTCCTATTATTAATAAATATGTAGTTAAAAAAGAACCTGTATATCAGTTGGAAAACTCAAAACAACACAAAGATGGCTCGCGTATTTGCTTAGAGAGTAATGCGGTTCCTATACTTGATTCAAACGGCCTCTTTTGCGGATATCGTGGAGTCTCACGCGACATCAGTGAACGAAAAAAGAACGATCTACTCCAAAGCGAGTTGCAGCAGTCCCAAAAAATGGAGTCACTAGGCCACCTAACCGGCGGGATTGCTCACGACTTTAATAACCTTCTAGGTGTTATCAATGGCTATACCGAACTCACTATTTCTGCACTCCAAAACCGTAATGAGGAGAAGCTCGTTGGCTACATGCAACACGTCGAAAACGCCGGTGAGCGGGCCGCAAAACTGGTCTCTCTTATGCTTACATATAGTCGGAAAGACAGTAGTGCCGCTCGTCCCATAGACATCAAAATGCACTTGAGCGATGACATACTCATGCTACGTGCCGCTCTGCTAAGTAGTATTGAGTTTAAGGTATCGATCGAAGACGATATCCCTGCGGTGGTCATGATCCCTATTCAACTCAATCAGATCTTAATGAACCTCGCCATCAATGCCAGAGATGCTATGAATGAGAGCGGCATATTATCGCTCAGCCTGTCCTACAAACATGACGTCCATACCACAGATTCGGTCTCCAAAAAACTGATTGAAGGAGATTGGGTCATCCTGTCGATAAGTGACAACGGTGAGGGTATCGATTCAGAGACCATCGAGCATATCTTCAACCCCTTTTTCACCACAAAAGATGTTGGAAAAGGAACTGGTATGGGGTTGTCTGTCATTTACGGCATTATGGAGAGTCACCATGGACACATTCAGGTAGAGAGTGGACGAGGAAAAGGAACCACCTTCAAGCTCTTCTTTCCACCCAGCGATAAGAGTCCAGAAGCTCCAGAGTGAGATAGCCATATAGGGTATCCATTAACCGTTCCCTCTAAATAAACTGAAATAGAATCTATTTCAGATGCAACCTCTCTTGCTATATTCACCAAAGTCGATATAATATATCTATCTTGTTAAATATAGTCGGTGATCGATATGAATGCATCTCAACTCTTCAAGGCTCTCTCTGATCCTACCCGTTTACGCTGTCTGGTCTTGTTGGCAAATCACGATGAGCTATGCGTCTGCGAGCTAACTCACACACTGGATCTGCCACAACCGAAGATCTCGCATCACTTAGGTTCGCTACGCAAGGCAGGATTGGTGAGCGATCGCAAAACCGGCTTGTGGGTCTACTACCGTCTGAACGAATCACTGCCTACTTGGATAACGGAGATCGTGCGCATCACGGCCGAGGGGGTCGCACATGATGAACCCTACTGTAGTGATGTGCTCACCCTACAGGATATGCCAAACCGCCCTGGTGCGGCCTGTAGCGCCTAATCTTTCCACTCTTTGAGCCCACACAATCATGTTTGAAGCACTTGCCAGTTTTATTGTCTATCAAATCCTCGGGTTAGCACCAGAATCCCACC
>JAOTST010000139.1 GCA_029864785.1 Chromatiales bacterium
ATGCTATTGCTGATTATCTACATCATGGGTCTGCTACGTGCAATGCTCTCCCCTGAACGCGTACGTGAATATGTTCGCGGCAAACCAAAATGGCTGGCACGCACACTAGCCATTCTGCTCGGCGCAATCACCCCATTCTGTTCCTGCTCGTCGGTGCCACTATTTATCGGTTTTGTCGAAGCGGGAATCCCGTTGGGTGTCACCTTCTCATTTCTTATCGCTTCTCCCATGATCAATGAAGTAGCGGCTGTCATCCTGATTGGTCTTCTCGGATGGAAGCTTGCAGCGCTCTATATCGCGGCAGGTCTGACCGTCGCATATGTCGGTGGAGTCATCATGGAACGCTTCAAGCCTGAACGTTGGGTTGAAGAGTATGTATGGAAGATTCAGATGGGTCAGATGCAAACGCTTGAACAAGACCATTCACTACGAGGCCGTCACCATTATGCCGTTTCGGAGGTTAGAGAGATTGTCGGACGTATCTGGAAATGGGTGATTGCAGGTGTTGCTGTCGGCGCACTTTTTCACGGTTACGTTCCGGAGAGCTGGGTATCAGAAAATCTGGCAGGAGATGACTGGTGGTCAGTACCCGTTGCTGTACTCATGGGAGTTCCGCTCTACTCAAATGCCACAGGTGTTATTCCGATCGCCGAGGCGATGTTGGACAAAGGTGTCGCCATCGGTACCACGCTGGCATTGATGATGAGCATCGCTGCACTCTCGCTGCCCGAAATGTTGATTCTGCGAAAGGTGATCCGCTGGCCTGCACTCGCACTCTACGCATCGGTTCTAGCCATCGCCTTTACCTTGGTCGGCTGGGGCTTTAATTTATTAACATAAGGAGATAACCATGTCTGAACAACCACAACTTCACACATCCATTATTTCAATGGTCTCCCTTGCTGCGGGAATCGCCTCTAAGCATCCTGACATGGGGCAATGTCAGTTAGATCGTCTGCGTAGTACAGGAGTCCCACAGCATCAAATCGATGCGGTCGTTGAGATCGCCCGACACATTCGCGATGAGGCCTCAGAAAAACTGGATACCGCATTTGATGAAAAGTCTCGCCATAACGAGCCAACTAAAATTGCTGCACCAGACAAGAGCGAAAGCTGTTGCTCCTCCACCCCCAGCGGAACATCCTGCTGTTAATTAAACAAGAGAATAAAATGAAAAATATTAAAGTCCTCGGCAGTGGCTGCAAAAACTGCGAAACCACTGCAAAACTCATTACCCTTGCCGCCGAACAGGCTAATGTTGAGATCACTCTGGAGAAGGTGACCGATATTGCCGAAATTATGGGCTATGGCGTCATGTCGACACCCGGCGTTATTGTTGATGATAAATTAGTCCATGCCGGAGGGCTTCCCGGGCCCGATCAGATCCGCGAATGGTTAATGTAGAATTTGAGCGTCACTGTAAATCCTCAATCTAAATTTTAAGATTGAGAAGATCGATGCCGCAATTGCTCATATAGCGATAGCGGCAGCCGATTCAGCGAGAGGTTCGTTAAATAGTTACCTTCAAAATTAGTAAAATTTAGGTATGATGAACCCAATGAAAAGACTAACCACTCTCGCCCGAGTTTCAGGATATCTATTATCCCCTCTCACCGTTATTATTTTGCTCTCGACCTCTGCCTGTAGCATTCAGCAACCCGTCGAACAGCAAGCGCATTTTCCACACTACACCCGTAGCAAAGTTCCGCCGCCACAAAATATACCCCCGATGGAACTCAGTGGGGAGCTGCTCTATGAAATTTTAGTCGCTGAATTTGCTGAAAACAGCGGAGATCTCACCCTCGCCAACAATAACTATCTCCGCTCAGCCTATCAAAGCAAGGATCCCCGATTAGCCAAGCGTGCCACCCAAGCGGCCATTTTTGCTAAAGACTATCGCGCCGCAATTATTGGTGCCCGTCTCTGGGTCGAGTTCGAACCCGAAAGTCTCGACGCCCGACAGTCAAATGCATCTCTCTTGCTCATTCAAGGCCGGCTTGAAGATGCCAAACCTCATCTCATATGGCTTTTAAAAAATGATCACTATAGTGCTGATCGTCTAGTTGCTGTCGCCAGACTAATGTCACGCTCTCCCGCAACAGTCGATGCGATCACACTCTTTGAATCCATCAATCCCACTACGAATCAGTCGAACGAAAGGATAGTTGATACCCTTTTTGCCACCGCCGTTTTGGCTCAAATGAAAAGCCATGATGAGATCGCCCTAAAACGACTGGAACGGTTGTTAAAAATTGATCCTAAGCATGTCGATGGCATCGTACAGCGTGCCAAGTTGTGGTTTCTCAAAGATAGACAGAAAGATGCCCTCAACTCTCTTTCAACCCTGCTCAAACGACAACCCGACAACTTTCCTGCACGTTTGAACTACGCTCGTATGCTGGTCAGCATGCAAGCGATAAAAGAGGGAATGGAACAGTTTAAAGAGCTGACAAAACAGTCTCCACGTAATAGCGACATCATTTACGGATACGGCATCCTTGCGATCCAGAATGGTGAGCTCGATATTGCCGAAGCGCAGTTCCAAAACCTAATCCATCTCCATTTACGTGAAGCGGAGGCTCGTCAGTCCCTGGGACAGATTTTTGAGCTACGCCAGCAGTATGATGAAGCGATAAACTGGTATCGCTCCGTACCCAAAGGTGAGATATTTTTTGCATCACAACTGCGTGCTGCACAACTTATTGTCAACCGCGATGGTCTTGAAAGCGCACTGTCGGTGCTACACCAAATACCCGCTGAAAATAAGGCCGAAGAGCTCCAAAAGCTGGTTACTGAAGCAGAGCTACTACAGAGCAATCAGCAGTATGATAAGGCCTTTGAGAGATTCTCCGTAGCGCTACAAGAAGCTCCTAATAACCCCGACCTGCTTTACGCCCATGCGATGGCCGCCGAAAAGATCGACCATATTGATATTCTCGAGAAAAATTTGCTTCAAGTCTTAAATATTGATCCCAACAACATTCAAGCCCTCAATGCGCTGGGATATACCCTTGTTGACCGTACCAATCGCATCGCCGAGGCATTTGAATATATCAAGCGTGCCTACGCGATCGATTCAAAAGATCCCGCCATACTCGACAGCATGGGTTGGGCTCTCTACCGACTGGGTCGTCATCAAGAAGCGTTAACCTACCTACGACAGGCATCCGAGCATAAAGATGGTGAGATCTATGCCCATCTAGGTGAGGTGTTATGGGTATCAGGAGATTCCGCTACAGCTCGAGCGATATGGGATGCTGCGATCAAATTTGACCCAGACCACCCTGTCTTAAAAAAGACACTTGAACGTTTTGCACCGCAGCTAGAGCAGTAGATAACGCCATTTTGTTATCAAGATTAAGGATGAGCTCTACACCTAGCCCTAAAATAGCCGGCATCCTACTCACTGCTTTATTGCTGGGTCTTTCCGGTTGCGCCACCCAACCTGTCCCGCCTGAGCCGCTTCCACAGAAGCAGATAACCACCCTGACCAAACATCAGCAACAGCTCAAGGGATTACAAAATTGGCAAATTAAAGGCCGTTTGGTGCTCTCATATAATGGCGATAGCTGGAATGCATCAATACATTGGCAAAATCATCCCGATCGTTACGATATTCAACTATACCTACCGCTCGGTCAGGGAAGTATGCAACTCAATGGTGATCAGAACGGCGCCACGCTTAATACCAGTGATGGTGAGCACTTCACCGCTAAAAATGGTGAAAATCTTTTCTATCAACAATTTGGCTTCACATTTCCAATAGGTGCGTTACACGAATGGGTTACAGGCCGACCAGACATGCGTGCAAGCGCCTCTAACAACTGGCAACAACAGGTTGATAAGGATGGACAGATGGTGTCGCTGAATCAAAACAACTGGAATTTGCGGCTTCCAAGCTATCAAAAAGTAACCACAGTGAGTTCTAACGCCACGCATGATGCGGCAAAGATACTCTCGCTTCCCCGGAAAATATTCCTGCGCCAAAACGGAAAAAGTATACGTCTGGTGATTCAGCAGTGGCAGCTCAATGATTAGTCAGCACTGGCCCGCTCCTGCCAAACTCAATTTAATGTTACATATCACTGGACGCCGCAGTGATGGCTATCATCTGCTACAAACGCTGTTTCAATTCCTCGATTTCGGGGATGAGCTCTCCTTTGAGATCACCGACAGTCCTGAAATCATCGCCCTGTTTGAAATGGAAGACCTTCCCGCAGAGCAGAATCTGATTATTCGCGCGGCCAGAGCACTTCAACAACAATCCGGATGCAACAAGGGGGTAAAGATTGATCTCATCAAGCAACTCCCCATGGGCGGAGGCCTTGGCGGAGGAAGTTCCGATGCAGCAACCACGCTAGTTGCTCTAAATCACCTCTGGGGACTTCACCTCAGCATCGATAAATTAGCCGAAATAGGGCTGAATCTAGGGGCTGATCTGCCCATTTTTATTCATGGCCATAGTGCGTGGGCCGAAGGTGTCGGAGAGCAATTACAGTCGGTAACACTGCCAGAACCGTGGTTTTTAGTCATAAATCCTCAAATTAAGGTCTCAACTGCCGATATTTTTAACGCTAGGGAATTGACACGGGATTGCCCACCCATCACAATACGCGACCTAATTTCTGACGGCGTTTTGTCTTCTGGCTTAATTAATATCTGCCAGAGTGTTGTTACAGAACGTTATCCGGCGATTGCCGATGCCTTAAAGTGGTTAAACCATTTTGGAGATGCACGGTTAACTGGGACGGGAGCGTGTCTTTTTGCCTCTTTTAAGAGTCAATCCGAGGCCACTAACGTACTGGAACAATTGCCAGAACAGTGGCATGGGTTTGTCGCCCAAGGGCGTAACTTGTCACCACTGATGCAGAGACTAGAAAAGGCAGCATCTGAATAGCTGCCAATATTATTGGGGTATCGCCAAGCGGTAAGGCAGCGGGTTTTGATCCCGTCATTCGGAGGTTCAAATCCTCCTACCCCAGCCATACATTTAAGCGATAGATGGGAGAATATCTCATCTATCGTTATTTAGTTGTTGAGAGACCGATATTAAAAATCTCTCTTTAAAATGACTGAAACTTTGCCACTAACTGAGTCAGCATAGTAGAGAAATAGCCGTATGATGGTCTTTAGCGGAAACGCCAATCCACAATTGGCACAAAAGATTGCAAGCCACCTCGGCATGCCGCTAGGTAAGGCTATCGTCGACCAGTTCAGTGATGGCGAGGTGATGTTTGAGATCCTCGAGAATGTGCGTGGACAACATGTCTTTC
>JAOTST010000378.1 GCA_029864785.1 Chromatiales bacterium
TGTGAGTGATACTGCGATGGCATAGGCCCAGCAGCCAAGCGTCATGATAAGCATGGTATAGAGCATAATCTCATCCATTGAGGTGCCTGATTGAGCTGCGATGGATGAACCTTGATGCAGGGTATTCCACCACTTCACTGAGTAGTAGATGACAGGAATGTTGACTGCCCCCACGATTGCTAACAGGGCGCCCGCACGATCGGCTCGACGTGGGTCATCAATGGCCGATTTGAGGGCAATAAAACCGATATAGAGAAATAGCAGGATCAATTCTGAGGTGAGACGGGCATCCCAGACCCACCAGGCTCCCCACATCGGTTTGCCCCAGAATGCACCAGTCCAGAGAGCCAGAAAGGTGAACATCGCCCCGGTGGGAGCAAGGGCTGAAGCCATCATTGAGGATAGTCGGGTATTAAAAATGAGCCCTATAAATGACCAGCCGGCCATCACCAGATAGATCAACATCGACATCCAGGCTGCGGGTACATGGATAAATATAATGCGATATCCCTCGCCCTGCTTATAGTCGGTAGGCGCAACAAAAAAACTGAGATAGAGGCCGACCGCGATTAAAATAACGGTGATCCAGGTAAACCAGGGGATCATTCGTCCAGCCAAAGCATAAAAGGTGGCTGGTGATGAGAATTTGTACCAGCTAGTTATTTTAGAGCTCACTCGATATTACCTTAGTTATTATGTATCTATTATTCGGTTGAAATTCTGAGCGCGATGGCCGCGACCAGTGGGGCGAAAAACAGCGATACTACCAAAATTGCACCCAACATGTAGAGGTGTCCATCTCCACCAAGACCTGAGACGCTAGCCTCAACGGCTCCTGCGCCAAATATGAGCACTGGAATGGTTAGTGGTAGTACCAGTAACGAAATTAAAACACCTCCCCCGCGAAGTCCCAATGTAAGGGCTGCCCCGATAGCACCAATCAGACTTAACACTGGGGTGCCTAGCAATAGTGTAAAAAGCAGGACGCCTAGCGCATCAAGGGAGAGGTCATATTGCAGCCCTAGGACTGGAGCGATAAGTACCAGTGGCAGTCCGGTTACCAACCAGTGGGCAACGGTCTTACCCAACACTAATAGATAGAGTGGTTGAGGCGTTAGTAGAATCTGTTCCAGTGTTCCATCTGCAAAGTCGATAGAGAATAGCCGTTCCAGTGCCAGCATTGATGCGAGCAGAGCAGCAACCCAGACGATACCGGGTGCGATGAGACGAAGGGTATCGATCTCTGGTCCGATTCCAAGCGGAAACAGGCTCACTACAATGACGAAGAAAAATAACGTTGAGAAGACATCAGAGAGGCGGCGCAGTGCTAGGGTAATGTCGCGTTTGATGATGGTGATAAAGGCACTAAACATCGTTAGCTCCCTCGTTTGCGGAGCTATCAGGGTTTCGCTTTTTTCCAAGACGCAATTTTTTTACCTCACCCCGGGTGAGGGTTACCTCTTGATGGGTAGTGAGGATTACCATGCCATTGTGAGCGATATGTTCACGAATGATCTCTTGTAAATCCGCTACCGCATCGATATCCAGTGCGACAAAGGGTTCATCAAGAATCCACAGTTTACTGCGGCTTACCAGTAGTTGTGCCAGTGCTACGCGCCGTTTTTGCCCCTGTGAAAGCATTTTGGTCGGGAGATCTTCAAATCCCCTGAGCCCCATTCTCTCTAGTGCGCTCCATGCCTGACTCTCGTCGAGTGCATCGCCATTTAGAGCGGAGGTGATTTGTAAATTTTCTACGGCAGTGAAGTCCTCTTTAATGCCTCCCTTGTGTCCGATATAGAGAAGATCTGCGGTGTACTCCTCTCTGAGCTCATAGATATCGTTGCCCTTCCAGAGGACGTTTCCTTCGGTGGGTTGGAACAGTCCACAGAGCATGCGCAGCATCGTTGTTTTACCGGCTCCATTATCGCCATGCAGATGGAGTAATTCGCCCTCATTGAGCTCAAGAGAGATGCCTGAAAAGAGGTTGCGATCTCCGCGATCGGCGGCTAGATTATCAATCTTTAGCATTATGAATAGGCGTAAATAGAAACGAAAATATCATTTTTTATTGTTTATAATCATGTCGTTATAAGGTTAAGTTAATGTTATTTATTATATTCTTAACCATAACGAGCAGATTGTTATGGGCGTTTCGTGGAGTTCGAATTAGAGTCATTGTAACGAGAATGTGGTTCTTTCAAATAATTTGATGAATATAATGCACTATTCGCTACGACCATTCACTATATAAATGGTTCATTTTTGTAACGATCTGTTTAAATCTATAGAACGGCAACCAAGGGAATCGATTTTATGACAACATCTGGTACAGATAGCACTCCTTCGCTG
>JAOTST010000379.1 GCA_029864785.1 Chromatiales bacterium
TAGGAGAGAATTTTTGTGGATTTAGCAACGCTAGTAGGATTATTAGCCGGTTTGTCGGTTATGATTGGTGCAATCCTCGTTGGCCCCAGCGCTGGCATGTTTGTAAACCCCCCCTCTCTGGTCATTGTATTTGGTGGAACCTTCGCCGCAGTGATGATGAAGTTCTCCATGGGTCAGTTTTTTAGCGCCATCAAAATCGCCCTTCAGACCTTCTTTAATAAAGTGTCCGATACCGAAGCGCTGATCGAAGAGCTTGAGGAGATGGCCAAGATCGCTCGTAAAGATGGCCTTTTAGCACTAGAAGGCCGTGAAATAAGTGATCCATTCCTGCAAAAAGGAATCTCCATGATGGTCGATGGACACAGCCCGGAGATGATCAACAGCGTCTTGAAAAAGGATGTCGGCCAGATGGCCAAACGCCATCAGGTCGGAGCCGATATTATGCGTGGTTTCGGAGATTTTGCCCCTGCCATGGGGATGATCGGAACCCTGATCGGTCTAGTGCAGATGCTAGCCAACATGTCGGACCCCAAATCGATTGGGCCCGCGATGGCCGTAGCACTGCTCACCACCCTCTACGGTGCGATGATCGCCAATCTGCTCGCACTTCCCATGGCCGATAAGCTGGAGCTGCGCAGTGAAGAGGAGAAACGCGTCAAGTCGCTGGTTCTTGATGGTCTCACATCTATCCAGGCAGGCCATAACCCACGGGTTATTCAGGAACTGCTTTCGACCTATCTGCCCCCATCCAAACGCAAAATAGACGATGATGAGTAACACTCTCACCATCTACAAGTAACCGATATGGAAGCGTGCGAATGCGAAGAGGTCAAATGTCCGCCACCGGGAGCCCCCGCATGGGTGATGACCTTTGCCGACCTCATGTCACTGCTGATGTGTTTCTTTGTACTGCTGCTCTCCTTTTCGGAGATGGATGTCCAAAAATTTAAACAGATCGCCGGTTCCATGGAGTCAGCCTTTGGTGTTCAGCGTGATGTTAAGGCGAACGATTCTCCCAAAGGGATCAGCATCATTGCGCAGGAGTTTAGCCCAGGTAAACCTGAGCCTACGCCCATTAGTGAGGTGCGTCAGACCACGACGATCGAGACCCCTAATCTAGAGCTGCTCAAAAATAAAGATGATAAGAAAGGCGACGGCTCACTTAATATAGAGGGGCAACAAAAAGATGCCATCAACAAGGCGGAAAATAATGATGCCGAAACTGAGTCCATCATCGCAGAGATGGCCTCAAAAGCGGCACAGAGTGAGGCATCGGTTAGCGAAATAAATGAAGCGATCGCTGAAACCATCGTTAAGGCAAAGCAGAAACGTCTCTCCGCAGAGTATGCCAAACAGCTTAATAAACAACTCGAAACTGAGGTGGCTGACGGCCTGATCTCCATAGAGAGCAAGGATGAGAGCATCATCATTCGCATCAAAGAGAAGGGCTCTTTTGGCTCGGGTTCCGCCACCCTAAAGGATGAGTTTTATGTCACCATGGAGCGAATCACTGAAGAGATTGCCAACACACCTGGACGCATCACCATCTCGGGTCACACCGATAATATCCCTATTAGCACAGCCCGTTTCCGCTCCAACTGGGAACTCGCATCATCACGCGCCGTATCGGTACTCGATTATATGACCCGTAGCGGATTACTTGACCCCGCGAATCTTGAAGTGGTTGGCTACGCTGATACCCAACCATTGGTGCCCAATGACTCTGCGGCAAATCGTGCAACCAATCGCCGAATAGAGATTAAACTTACGCCCGCCGTTAAGCCCATTTTTGGTCAGTAACCGCGAAGCTAAAGCAGGTGTAATAACCGAATTTTAGCTATCCGTTCCACGCACACTCCGCAGCTGCTCAGACTGCTTCTCGATTAGATGACGAATTAACAGTTCGCGCGCCGAAGGATCCAGATCCAGAAATTCAACGGCGACACGCAAGCGATCCCCCTCTACCTGGCAATAGACCACTTTGACCTGACAAGAGATCACAATATAGTTGGGAAACAGAACCATATAGACCGATAGGATTCGCCCCTTACTGTAGGTTGTATCCGATTTAAAGGCGAGGCCACTTGAGCTTATATTAACCTTCATATTGGGCTCAACATCAGCACCAATATTCTCCATCGATACAATGCGCGTCATGATATTGATCTTTTTATCGAGCAACGCAAGATACTGTGCAAACTCCGGGTTGCTCTTGCGAATCGTCGCCAATAAGTGGTTTGACTGAAAGTTTAATTCGCGCAACGTAGAGAGATGTGTGCTGAGTTTCTCATCGACAAGACCCTTCTTTTCGACACCATCAGCGACAATATCAAGATAGATC
>JAOTST010000380.1 GCA_029864785.1 Chromatiales bacterium
ATTCTACGTGTACTGGTTTCGACGATTGGCTGGAATCTGGGTTCAAACTCCTCATTAGCTATTGCATTTCTAAGCCAGTTTGAGATGTCGAGTTTACGGCAGCTATCATCCCTTATGTTCTTGTCGAATAACTGCCATTGGTTTCTACCTTTTTCTTTGGCGCGATACATGGCTGTATCGGCATCACGTAGCATCTCATTTGCAGTAGTCAATGTGCCCTGCCCAAAGGAAACGCCAATACTTGCAGTGGCATAGACGTTGGCACCATCGATAAATATTGGCTCATTCATTTCCCGTAATATGTGGGTTACCATGCTTCTGATGACGGCGATACTTTCTACCTTGTCGCATAGTATTAGAAATTCATCGCCACCAAATCTTGCGACAATATCACCGGGGCGAACTGATTTGAGTAGTAGTTCCGCGACGAATATCAAGACCTTGTCGCCTGCTTCATGGCCGTGGCTATCATTGATTAATTTGAAGTAGTCAAGATCAATAAATAATAGCGCGGAACCTTTTCCTGTCCTTTCTGATCTCAATAGTGAGTTGCTTAGTCTGTCGATTATTAATGCACGGTTTGGTAGTTTTGTTAATTGATCATGAGTGGCTTTCCAGGCCAGATCAATCTCAACCTTTTTCTGTTCAGTGATATCAATTAATGTGACGACAATGAATTCTTCGTCTTTTGCATTGAGCTTGGACAGAGAGGCTTTGATCGGGAATTCTGATCCATCTTTACGGTAACCAAATATTTCACCACGTTTATCAAACTTCTTTTTAGATCTTTCGGAAGCGCTAAATGACAGGACGTTCTGGACGTGATGTTTTCTGAATCGCGGCGGGATTAAATGTTCAACGTTCATTCCGACCAGCTCTACCGATTGGTAACCAAACATTTCGCTAGCACTTTCATTGGCCTGTACAATGATACCATCACAGCTTACGGAGAGAATTGCAGTATCTGCTGCAGATAAGATGTCACTCTCGCTGTGAGTTGAGCTATTAGGTGGTCCTATCTCTGAGTCGATGGTGTTGTCCAGATTTCCAGGTTGGGCTATTTTATGTGAATCAGGAAATAGGTGGCGGTACCGCATAGGCACCTCGGGTGGTATCTGTCCAAATGACTTTATCGTCTTAAAGGTGCCATTGGCATTGCACTGTACCAGGTGACAGTTGACTGAAGCGTGGTTAGTGAGCGGGTCCATTACGACCTCTCCCTGTGGCCCTGCAACATTAATTGTTTTCAGTGATGCAATTAAATCCTCTGCAATAATTGATTTTGCTTTGTTAGCGGCGAGTGCAAAGGCTTTAACACATAAATAAGTCCCTTCACCAAAATTGGTTAGTAGGCCATTCCCATTTGGCCAGACCCCGTGTACGCCGTCCTGCTCTTTAAGTTGTTTAAGGTAGTTGCTATTTTGAGGTGTGTTGACCGACATGAAATAGCTATTAACGGAATAGAACCCTTCTCTGACAGCTGGCGGAAGATTGCTGACCATTGCTTCGTCATAGTGCCCCATCACAACGGTGACCTTGTCTTTTAATCCGCTTTCCGTCAGTTGAGTGAGCAGTGCAAGCTGATCACTTCCTGCGAAATAGGGAACAAACACATCGGCACCCGATTTCTTAACAAGGTCAAGTAGGTGAGAGAATTCAGTGCAGCCCATGTCGATATACACTTCACCCACAACTTCACCGTGAATACGCTTTAAGGCCGATTTTGCCGCATCAATTGAGCCGCGTGGCCATTCATAATTACTGCCGGCAAAAAACATTTTTGGCCCGGCATGTTGGGCCATATACGGTATCATGTTGGATATTTGCTGATTAGGAAGTGCTGAGAAACTGAAAAAATAGGGGGTGTAAATGCTCCCTTCATAAAATGAGAAATTGAGCAGAGGAACTTTATGTGGAGCAGACACCTGATTTGCCACGGCGATGCGAGAGTTTGATAATAAATTACCGATCATCGCGACGCAATGCTCTTTGTTAATTAATTCGAGTGCAGCGGGAACAGCTGTTTCTGGAATGCTACCATCGTCGGTTATGATGAGTTCTAGTGGTCGCCCTAATATGCCGCCCGCAGCGTTCACCTCATCACATGCAATTTTTCCTGCCCAGGATATTTCTTCCCCATAGAGTTGTACTAGTCCCGATAGTGGGGCCATGAGCCCAAGCCGAACAGTGTCACTTCTAATGCTTTTTCTGTTCGTCATAATCTATAACCGGGTAGCTTCTGATTACTATATAGCGGACAAACGGGTAGTGATGTTCAGGCTGAAATGTGAACCTTTTGTAAATAAACCACCTACGTTAAATCATGTTGTTGATGCT
>JAOTST010000381.1 GCA_029864785.1 Chromatiales bacterium
TCCGAGTGACTTGAGTGTACCGATGATTGCATTTCACGGCATGACGGAACCAATGTTGTTCACTATTGAAGTTCTCGTTTGTTTGTATTTCTTGGTTGCTTATTCAATATATGCATACCCAAGCTATCGTACTTCAAAAAAGAAATGGAAAGATCTAACGTCCAAGAGTATGGAAATCACATCTAGCTTTCATCCCTTCCATATAGAGAAAGAAGTTTTTTTGTCTAACTCTAGGTTTGCATTATGGAATTTTGTCAGCTTTTACCTTCCAATACTCATGGGTTTCTCCGCTATAGTCGCAGGAATGTTAAAAATTGCTTAACAAGGGAGGTCAAGCCGACGTTAGGTTCCAAAAGTCCGCTTAAAATGACAACGATCAGCAAACACTACAACTTAAAAAACCGATCCCAATAGGGCTCATCACCAAACTGCTCTACCAGATAATCAATCAACAATCGCACTCGTCCTGGGAGATGACGCTGGGCAGGATAGACCGCATAGATCCCCACCTCTTCCATTTTGTATTCGCTTAAAATCTGTCGCAATGATCCCTGCTCTAGCTCTCGGTAACAGATAAAACTCATTGTCGCGACCACACCTAAACTATCCAGTGCGGCTCTATTTAACACGTCACCATTATTGGATCGCATCCGGAACGGCACAGGAACCGAATAGTGCTTTCCATCTTCGTGGGTAAATTGCCACAGCTCTCTTTCGGAGAGGTTGCTGTAATTCAACCCATAGTGTTTCTTTAGATCTCCCGGTGTTTTTGGTTCACCATGCTTCTCTAAATATTCAGGACTCGCGCAGAGAATCATTTTGGCACTGGTCAGCTTTCGCGCCATCATGGATGAGTCCTGTAGCTGACCGATCCGAATTCCCAGATCCACCCCCTCGTCCATCAAATTAACCGTACGATCATTAAGATCAAGGTCGAGTCTTAGAGCGGGGTGCTCCTTAAGGAACTCATCGAACAGCGGAGAGAGATGATGTATTCCAAATGTGAGTGGTGCGGCGATACGAATGGTACCGCGCAGATTGGTGTGCTCACTCGATACATATTGTTCACTCTCTTCCAGATCAGCGAGGATGCGCTGACAGCGCTGATAGAAGAGCGAACCACTATCGGTGAGGTTGAGTCTTCGGGTGGTACGGTTGAGTAGCTGTACACCAAGCCGACTCTCCAGATCAGCCAGGCGACGACTGACCGCTGATTTGGCAATATCGAGCCTATCGGCAGCAGCACTCAAGCTCCCTGCCTCGACGACCTTTACAAAGGTTCTCATCTCCTCAAATCGATCCACAACCACTCCTTATTGTTCTATTATGGAGAACAGTAATTTCTTCATTATCTTCTTTATTCTTTTTAATGCAACTATAAACTCTCTATTAACCGATAGAGGAGAGGTCACATGTTAGACAAGGTAACAAGAGATATCCCATCTGGCCTGGCAAGGGGTGTGAAGCAGGTGATCAAAGGGGCTGAGACCTCCGATGGTGCTGGTGTAAACCTCACCCGTTATATCGCCAGCCCCGAACTCGATATGTTTGACCCCTTTCTTCTGCTTGATGCCTTTCGCTCCGATAACCCCGATGACTACATCGCTGGCTTTCCACCTCACCCCCATCGTGGTTTTGAGACCGTGACCTATCTGCTTGAAGGCAATATGCGCCACAAAGATAGTGCCGGTCATGAGGGGTTGATTCGCAGCGGTGGCGTGCAGTGGATGACTGCCGGGAGCGGTATTGAACACTCGGAGATGCCTGAACAGGAACAAGGTCTGCTCTACGGCTTTCAACTCTGGGTTAATCTCCCTGCCTCTCAAAAAATGGCGACACCGCGCTATCAGGAGTTTGAACCTGTTGAGATCCCGATCGAGAAACGCCTTGGAGGTGTTGATATTAAGGTGATTGCCGGAATGACGCTTGAGGGAACCTGTGGAGCGGTTACAGATATTGCTGCTGCGCCGATCTATTTTGATGTCACCATTCCTGCCGAGACAAAATTCCACGAAATAATCCCTCAGGGACATAACGCCTTTGTCTACGTGATTGAGGGGCCACTCTACATTCATGGTGAGAACAGAACCACGGCTGTTGCCAGCAACTCAATGGCACTGCTGGATAATGGCGAACGGCTAGAGCTCTCTTCCGATGATACCGCTCGCTTTCTGCTCATTGCGGGTCGCCCCTTCAATGAACCTGTTGCCCGTTATGGCCCTTTTGTGATGAACAGCGAAGAGGAGATCCAGCAGGCATTTTCTGATTACCGTTCCGGTCACTTTGGTCATATTAAAAAGTAGTATGTTATAGGTATGCTATTACGTAACAGAAC
>JAOTST010000382.1 GCA_029864785.1 Chromatiales bacterium
CACTTTAATTCCAGGCTCTAATAATTTTGTCGTGATCGCTATTTTTAAATTAATATCATCATTGTCAGTCAGCGCCAGAACACCCAGACAATGTGGATTTTTCAACCCCGCATCCTTTAACGTATCGACCCGTTTTGCATCGGCACACAATCCTGGGATAAAAAAGCCCAAGTCTTCAAGTTCTAGCAAATTAATATTGTTCTGGTTGTTATCGATAACCACCGATTGAATTTTAAGCTGAACCAGAGATTTGACCAGTATTCTTCCAGTGTCTCCATAGCCGCAAATAATATAGAAAGGACGCGACAGATTTCGCACATTTCGCTGAAAAACCTGCTCGGTAACGGCCTGTTTAAATCCTGAGTCCTGTACCAGACTCAATATTTTACCGATTGCATAGAGCCAGGCGGTCACTGTTATGTAGATGGTTACCAGAACCCACATACGCTGACCATCGGTAAATTCATATGGAAGCTCACCAAAACCGATGGTAGTTGCCATATAGGTCACAAAATAGAAGGCATGAAAAAAGTCCATATGCCAAGGATCCCCGGCATCATCAATGCCCGGAATCAATACCATTCCCAAGATCGAAATAGCGTAAGAGATCACAAGCATCACCAGAGGTAAACGCATGCGCCTTAAAATCAGGAAAATAACCTGATTCATAAAACTATCGCTCCATTATCAAAGAAGAGATTAATAACGTTGTCTGATCGTATCGATCACCAACAGGATTGCTGAAATCATATTGGCCAACAGTGCTCCTCCTGCGAGGGAGACAATACTGGTCATCACATCTCCTGTAAGTCCAGTAGAGGCAATATGTTCTGCATATCCCCAAACAATGGCTGCAGCAATAAGCTGTAAGTCAGCAACCAGACTGGTCGCCAATAGTGTTGCACCTGTATGAGTTCGATCACCAAATTTTAAGAATGTCGCGATCAAATTAACGACAATAACCGCAAATAGTTCGAATACATTATGGTGCATTGGATTGTCGATCTCACCGATAAAGAAACCGAAATTCAAGGTCAGGGCAAGGACAATAAAAAAACTGAATATCACTTTTTCTAAATTCATCTTCAAACATCCTTAATCTATTTTGATTCCTGCATTGTAGATGGCTATTACCTTAAGTCCAACAACCTTTATAGATATTAATTCACAAATTTTATAGCGCTTTCCGCTGGCATCGGTGCAGTTTTTTAAAATATGAGACAAACTCTCCTCTTATTAATCAATAAGCGTTATAAATTAGCTTGAAAAATACCTCATGAAAACCCACCATATCCTCATGAAATTACCCCATGATAAAATCACCTCCAGCTATATTTTCAATATTGATGAAGATCAGTTCCAACAGAAGGTTATTGATGACTCTTATAACCAACCCATTCTGGTCGATTTCTGGGCCGACTGGTGCTCACCCTGTTTGATGATTGCTCCCGTTCTAAAAAAGATAGTCCCCGAGTACGATGGCAAGTTACTGCTGGCAAAGATCGATGCCGACGAAAACATGAAGCTTTGCGGACACTATCGACTGCGAGGATTCCCAACACTGCTCCTTTTTGTTAACGGTGAAGAGGTTGCTCGTATTGGCGGAGCCCAATCGGCACAGGCGCTTAGAGCATTTATTGATCCACATCTACCCATCGAGCAAATCCACTAAATACGGAAATAAAATTCTATGAAAAATATTCATAAAATAACGCCATTACTATTCGCTCTGCTGTTTTTTGCAGATTCCGCCAATGCAGAAGGGAGCTGGTGGGAGCGCACAAAAAAAGGAGCCCGTGAAATTTGGGGGGCAACCAAAGATGAAGCCTCAGATGCCACCGATTGGAGTAAAAAGAAACTCGATAAAGGAGCCCATGCCACTGAGAAAGGCGTTAAGAAGGGCGCCGCATGGAGTGGCGATAAGATTGAAAAAGGAGCCGACTGGACGAAAAGTAAAGCCAAAAAAGGCTGGTCTGCATCCAAGAAGGGGGGACAGACCTTCTGGGAAGAGCTGACATCAGATGACGCTCCTAAGACAACGAAAGACCCTAAATAACGGGAGCCTAACGCCTCCTTTTATTTTTATTTATCTTTTTTGCGACCCTATCCAACTTCTTTTGATCTTTAGCTATCCCCTTACTTAACACCTTTTTCTTATCTGCGAAGGGATTAGAGCCTCCCTTAAACTCAATACGAATGGGGGTGCCGACCAGTTTCAGATGCTCTCTGAAGCTATTTTCCAGATAGCGTTTATAACTTCCAGGCACCGAATCGGTCTGATTCCCATGAATGATAATTCTCGGTGGATTCTTACTCCTCTGATTGGCAT
>JAOTST010000383.1 GCA_029864785.1 Chromatiales bacterium
TGGATCTTCTCCATCGGGCAGAAAGAGAAAGCGGATCTGGCGTCCCTTCTGCATCAATGGCAGGCCATTTTCTAGTCCACGCCACGCCGCCTTACGACCGGCGCTATCACCATCAAAACAGAAGATCACCTCGGAACACGTTCTAAAGAGTTGATTAAGATGAGGCTCGGTCACTGCGGTACCGAGCGTCGCTACCGCATTTCTAACCCCAAATTGGGCGAGCGCGACCACATCCATATAACCCTCAACGACAATCAGTCGATCAATCTGTTTAAGACTCTGGCGTGCCTCAAACAGACCGTAAAGCTCTTTTCCTTTGTGGAAGATATCGGTTTCTGGAGAATTGAGATATTTAGGTTTTCCATCTCCAAGAATACGTCCCCCAAAGGCGATAACTCGGCCACGTTGATCATGTATCGGAAACATAATCCGCTCACGAAAACGGTCATAGAAGGAGCCTTGTCCCTCCTTCTCAATCACCAATCCGGCATCAAATAACTGCTTAGTGGGTGTTGGAGTAAGGTCTTTAATGAGATTGTCCCATCCCGGCGGTGCATAACCAATACCAAAATCACGCGCGATCTCACCGGAGAGGCCGCGCTGCTTAAGATAGTCAACAGCCTCCCCCGCCTGTGGATGTTGGCGCAACTGCTGTTGGAAAAATTTGTTGGCCTGCCCCATCACATCATAGAGTGATTGGGTGACGGCCTTATCGATACGGGGTGCGGGGTTAGAGAATCCTTCGGATTTGGGAATTTCCATACCGACATCCGAGGCCAGCTCCTTGATCGCCTCGACAAAGGCGAGATTCTCATACTCCATTAAAAATGAGATAACGGTTCCATGGGCGCCGCAACCAAAACAGTGATAGAACTGCTTGTTGGGACTGACGGTAAAGGAGGGGGTTTTTTCGTTGTGAAAGGGGCAACACGCCTGATATTCGCGACCTGCTTTCTTGAGCGGTACGCGTGAGTCGACCACATCAACAATATCGCTACGGTTGATCAGATCATCGATAAAGTTTTGTGGAATTCTCCCTGACATCCCCCGATCCAGTGAGTTAATAGTTAAATGGAGATATTAGGTGAGTTTGAAAACAATTGCAGCGGAACAGCCGTAATCAAGTTACGGGCAAAGGCTTTGTTAGCCTAGCAGTCCCTTAATAACGCCGCTGATGCTTCCCATGTCAGCCCGACCCTGTACCTTAGGCTTGACGATTCCCATCACCTTACCCATCTCTTTCATTGATGCGGCGCCGCTCTCGGCGATGGCATCCTTAATGATTTGAGTAATCTCATCATCACTAAGCGCTTCGGGAAGATAGGTTTGAATGATCTCGATTTCGGCCTGCTCTACAGCAGCCAATTCATCACGACCACCTTCGGTAAACTGCTTAATCGATTCGCGACGCTGCTTGACCATCTTGTCGAGCACTGCAAGCACCCGGGTATCATCAAGCTCGACTCGCTCATCAACCTCGATCTGCTTAATTGCAGCAAGGATGGTGCGAATCGTAAGGAGAAGTTTCTTCTCCTTATTTTTCATCGCCGACTTCATGTCGGCCTGAATACGCTGCTTCAAGCTATCGGACATGGTGGCGAAGTGTGCTTAGTAGAGGCGACGGGTGCGAAGTTGCTCACGCATCGTCTTTTTATACTGGCGCTTCACGGCAGCAGCTTTATCGCGTTTGCGAACAGCAGTTGGCTTCTCGTAAGCCTGACGACGGCGAACCTCAGCGAGGATTCCGGCTTTTTCACAACTACGCTTAAAACGACGCAGTGCGACGTCAAAGGGCTCGTTCTCACGTACTCGAACGGTTGGCATCTATCTAATTACCTCAATTAAAAATTACAGCTAAATTATTATTTTTTACCCCAATTTAGAAGCCAGATGGCTCTTGGTCGGAGAAAAAGAGGCGGGATTCTACCGCCTGTTCAACCAAAATGCAAAAAAGTACCCCATAAAGTCACAAAATAAATTGTGGATGAGACTCTCTATGGCTTTTCATCATCGAGTGAACTCTCTTCGGCCTCTGCGCGATCAAACTCATCGTCGAGTGCCTCTTCACGCTCACGTGCCTCTCTGCTTAATCCAACAAAATAGCGTGATGCGAGTAGTCCTGCCTCAAACAGTAACCACATTGGCAGTGCCAGCAGCGTCTGAGAGATAATATCGGGTGGGGTAAGCAACATACCAACGACAAAAGCGCCAACAACCATATAGGGACGCTTCTCGGCGAGCTCCTCGGCAGTGGTCACCCCTCCCCAAATCAGCAGAATAACGGCGATGGGTACCTCAAAGGCGATACCAAATGCGAAGAAA
>JAOTST010000384.1 GCA_029864785.1 Chromatiales bacterium
CTCGCTTTATGCCATGGTGGCGATGCAGCGTGACTCCAGAGTCGCCTCTGAAGCGGCTATGAAATATTTCATTCTTGGAGCGATGGCATCGGCGATGTTGCTCTATGGCATGTCAATGCTCTATGGCGCAACGGGCAGTCTTGAACTCACAGAGATCAATCGAATTCTATCGGCAGGGAACCACGATAGTCTGGTGCTCATCTTTGGCCTGGTCTTTATTCTGGTCGGAGTTGCATTCAAACTTGGAGCGGTGCCATTTCATATGTGGGTTCCTGATGTCTATCATGGGGCACCAACTGCGGTGACTCAATTTATCAGCACGGCTCCCAAGCTGGCCGCCTTTGCGATGCTAATGCGTATCCTAGTCGATGGTCTGCCCAGCCTACAGCCACAGTGGCACGATATCCTTACCATTCTGGCACTTCTCTCCATTATTGTCGGTAACGTGGTGGCGATTGCACAGAGCAACATTAAACGGATGCTCGCTTACTCGGGGATCTCTCATGTCGGTTTTTTACTTATGGGTATTTTAGCGGCCTCTCCTGAAGGTTACTCATCATCCATGTTTTACGCTGTGGTCTACGTCCTTATGGGACTCGGTGGATTTGGGATGGTCATCTTTATGAGTCGAGCAGGTTTTGAGGCCGAAAATTTAAGTGACTTTAAAGGGCTCAATAAGCGTAGTCCGTGGTATGCCCTGATGGTGATGTTCCTGATGTTCTCAATGGCGGGTGTGCCACCATTCCTTGGCTTCTGGGCGAAGCTGGCAGTGATTCAGGCAGTTATCTCGGTCGAGCTCTACACCATTGCTGTTGTCGCGGTGATCTTCTCAGTGGTTGGCGCCTTCTACTATCTGCGAGTTATCAAGTTGGTCTATTTTGATCAGCCTGAAGACAAGGAGATACTGGCTCCCGATATGGATCTACGTCTGGTCTTTAGTGCTAATGCCTTACTGGTTCTTTTTCTTGGACTCTACCCCAGTGCTCTGATGGAGATCTGCCGGAGTGCATTTGCTGGCTAGTGAGCGGAGACTTATAAAAATAAGTGCCAACTTGCTACTATTATCTTGCCAAATTAAGCCTAGGTCTGTATATTACGCAGCTCAATTGCGGGGTGGAGCAGCCCGGTAGCTCGTCGGGCTCATAACCCGAAGGTCATCAGTTCAAATCTGGTCCCCGCTACCAATTTAGATCAAAAAAACCAGACACTTCACTGTCTCTGGTTTTTTTGTGTCTACTCGAAAAGCTCTCCGTGACCATCTTGTGTCTACCTCGGAGCCCGCTCAAGCCAATCTTCGCGCCTAAAAATAATCTCATATTTTGGCATTAAGATTCAGCAAGCTAGTGGTTTTATAAATTGAAGGTTATGAGTTGTGTATAGCTTATATTAATCCTCTTATGTAATTGTTGTCTCCAGACTGTTCTACATGGAGATCGTTTTTGCGTGTAATGAAGATAAATTTAATCAACAATTTATAACAGATAACAATTATCGTTTCCTCAGACTTGATAGCCAAAGGCCCCGATTCTTTGTACACGCTAATCAATAATCCCATTCGTTAATATCATCCCTTCAACTAAATTTAAATACATAATAAATAGATCCTGTGAATCACATCATCTGGATTTCAATATTTAAGTGTATTGAACTAGGTGTCTTAAATATTGAATGAAGAATTAAGTGGTATTTAATGAGATGTTTTGTCGGTTTGTTTTAAGTATGTTAGTTGCGAAAAACCGAGGTTAATCCCCCCCCAAATATGGGTGAAATAAAGTATTTTCTTGTTTTGTAGGAGTAAAGATTACAAGTCCTAACTCTTTGTAGGAGTAAGGCTTACGTACTGTTAAATCATCGCTTGATATTTGTAATTGCTAACCATAGTCTAAATTTATGTTGATGTTTTTATTTGATATTACCCTGTATTAAATCTGGTTTTTACCTTTTTAAAGGTAGCGTTAAGCATCTTCAGTAACATTTTGTGGACACTATCAATTGCTAGAATAAACCTTGTTCTGGATTGATGTTTTGTGAACAAATTATGATGGATATAAGAAGATAATTTAATGAGTAATCGCGTAATAAAAAATAATTACAGAAGTATATTGGGTCGTTCTAGAAAACGTCGAATGGCTGCTGTTATTTCAGTTTTTAGCGCGATCATTGTATTGACTTCCTGGTTTGGTTTTAATCAGATCCAGCAACGATTTGAGATGCAGACTGCTGATAGCTTAAATACTTATCTCAGTGCTATTCATGAAACGGTGCATCATGTATGGATTGATGATCTATTTCTGGATCTCGCTATTTTG